>CANGPW010000044.1 GCA_947456185.1 Bacteroidota bacterium
ACATCTCCTAAGTCGGCTGCACGGTTTAAATAATCAATATGGCCTTTGTGAACCAAATCGAAACAACCATTGCTAAAAACAATTTTATTGCCTTGCTTTTGCCATTCGGCCACTTGAGATTTTAAAGTTTCCCAAGTATGAATTTTGCTGTTTAAAAGTTCAATGTGTGTCATGTTATAACTTTTGATTAATAATCAATTCTTTTATTGTTATTATCATTCTCCCGTTCAACTTCCTTTGCATATTCCCAATCATCCTCATTTTTATTCTTTTTCAAAAATAAAATCAAACTACTGATTAAACCTAAAATGATTATAAATATCATTTGAGCACCATGAACCATGGTGGCATATGCTACACCATCAACTGTGGCTACACCAAATAATAATAAACTTTGAGATATAAAATAATGATAGGTTCCTGCACCAGCACCTGGAGCGGGCAATGCCACGCCAATAGTTCCAATGGCAAAAACAGTTAAACAAGCTGTAAAACTAATATGCTCGGTGCTAGGCAATGCAAAAAAGCAGAAATACATCATTAATATATAACAAGCCCAAATGCTTACTGATAAAAATAAAAATAAAAATGGTTTTTTCACATTTTTAATGCTCAATAAACCATCCATGAATCCTTTTAATATGCCACTTATTTTATCAAATATTGGCAATGCTTTTATTTTATTGCGAAGCGAAATAAGTATTATAAAAAATAAAACAAAAACTGATAAAATTATCCATTTTATTGGTAATCCCGTATTTTCTTGTGGCTGGTTATTTGCTAAAGTTTTTTGAATAAAATCCCAAATTAATTGGAACTGAATTAAAAATACCAAACCCAAAAGCAGGAACATAATAATCAAATCAAATAGGCGTTCGGTAACTACACTTCCCAAGGATTTTTCCATGGGTAAATCATCAGATTTGGAAAGGCTTGCACAACGAGCAACTTCACCCGCGCGGGGAATAAAATAGTTCATCATGTAACCAATAATTACTGCATAAAAACTATTGGAAGTTTTTATTTTGTAACCCATGGCATCGTACATCATAATGGCTCTGTATGCGCGTAACCAATGACTAAATAAGGAAACGAACATGGCTATTAATAACCAAAATGGATTGGCCGATTTTATTCTAACCCAAAGTTCTGTCCAATCTTGATCTTTAAAAACATAATACATAAATCCACCACCAATAATAATGATGATAAAATATTGGATTACTTTTTTAAAAAATGGACTCAATTAATTTAATTTATTATTGTGGTCGGTATAAATGGCAATAGGTTGATATTTTTTGGCTTCTTCAAAATCCATGATACAATATGAAATTATAATAACAGGATCGCCAACTGCAGCTTTGCGCGCGGCAGGACCGTTTAAGCAAATCATACCTGAACCACGTTCAGCTTTAATAATGTATGTTTCAAGGCGTTCACCATTATTTACATTTACTACTTGAACTTTTTCGTGCTCAATCATGTTTGCGGCATCCATCAAATCTTCATCAATAGAAATGCTGCCAACGTAATGTAATTCGGTTTGCGTAATTTTTACGCGGTGTATTTTTGACTTTAATAACTGTATTTGCATAACAATAAAACGAGTGCGAAACTAAATGAATTTAATCGATATGCCAAAAAAGAAGGAATTTAGCTTAACCTAAAATTGCCCTATTTAAAAAATCATTCAAAGGTTTCATGGCTTTAAATGCACTTAGGCAATGTTTTAGCAATTCTTTTTCTGTTAAATTTTTATCGTCTATTTTTAAAAAAGCTAAAAAACCTTTGTGTTTAATGTATTCTATTGCAGGATTTTCGGTATCATAACCTTTAGGAGGCCTTTGCAATTTATCGCCAGTTAGGGTTCCAAAGTGTTTTACAAATTCTTTGTGATTAATAATGCTTTTAAATTCCTCCAAATTATAATCAATTTCTTGGCGAATGGCTGCTAATTTGTCGGGCATGGGTTGGTAAGAACCACCCGCAATAAAACTTTCGCCAGGTTGCAAATGAATATAATAACCACAGAAATCAGTGTTTTTTCCACCTTTGCTTAAACTAATTCCAAAATTGTTTTTGTAAGGTGCTTTATTTTTCGAAAACCGCACATCTCTATTGATTCTGAAAATGCATTTTTTAGGATCTAATTCCAATACATCATCATCAAAGTCGGCAGTTTGTTTAATTATATTTGCTGCTAATTGAATCCAATCGGCACGTAATTGATCGTATTCTTTTCTGTTTAAATCAAACCAATCTTTGTGATTGTTTTCTTGTAAATTGGTTAAAAATTGAAGCAATGATTGTATTTCCATAAATTTATTTTAAACAACAATATTAGTAACATTCAGTTTTTTTCAAGGGAAACAATTGATGATTTTTTTCTGTTCAAATATTTTTTGTACATCAACAAACTAATAAAATAGATAATCAAGGCCATTGGAATGCTTATAAATAACCAGCCAAAAATGGCCAATATTTGTGAGTTAACTAAGCTAATTATTTTTTGTGAAATTACATTGTTGCCAAAAACGTCAATTTTAATTTTAGTAATCGAAGTATTTAACCACTCAACATTAAAATAATTTCCCATTTTATAAAAAGGAACCAACATCACTAACTGTAAAGGAGCAACCAACCAATTTACCAATTGAATGACCACCATGTTTAACCTGAAAACAAACGCAAAAATAAAACATAAAATAGACGTTAAACCAATAAAAGGAAACAACCCAAATGTAATTCCAAAAGTTAAAATGAGCGCTAATTGCACAGGATTTAAACCATAAGAAAATATTAAAATGAGTTTGGTTTTGAACAGTTGAAATATTTTTTGCATAAAAATAATTTTAGCAAAACTAATCCGTTTATTAAGCTTGTTTTTAAATATTAAAATATTTTTCAATTTAATAATATCAAATTTCTCAAAAAAAACATTGTAGTCAAACTTTAAAGCATTTATTTTACCGCATGAATGAATTAGAAGCTAAAATTATGATTGACGAATTATGCAATCAAATTGAGAAGCATAATTATAACTATTATACCCTGTCAAATGCCACCATTAGCGACTTAGCATTTGATAAATTATTGAATCAATTAATCGCATTAGAAAAACAATTTCCGCATTTACAAAACCCCAATTCGCCTACTTTAAAAGTGGGAGGAAGCATTACCAAAGATTTTACCACAGTAAAGCATAAATACCCAATGCTAAGTTTGGGAAATACTTATAACGAAGAAGATTTACGTGATTTTGATGACAGAATAAAAAAATCAATTGGCGAAGATTTTGAATACGTTTGTGAACTAAAATTTGATGGATTAGCCATTAGTTTAAGTTATGAAAATGGTGTTTTGGTTCGTGCTGTTACCCGTGGCGATGGCACACAAGGCGATGATGTAACCAATAATGTAAAAACAATTCAATCAATTCCGCACCAGTTAAAAGGCAATAATTACCCAGCAAGTTTTGAAATTCGTGGGGAGGTATTTATGCATAAAAAAACCTTTGAAAAACTAAATGCCGAATACCGCAAAGAGTTAGAGGATAAAGAGATTTATACTGAAACTCAAATACTAGAAAAGTTATACAAAAACCCTAGAAATTTTGCCAGCGGCACCTTAAAAATGCAAGATAGTAGCGAAGTGGCTAAACGTCCGTTAGATGCTTTTCTGTACTTTTTAAATGCTGAAAACAATGTAAGTGAAACCCATTTTGAAAGTTTAAAATTAGCCGCCAGCTGGGGATTTCAGGTGAGCGACCATTATAAATTATGTAAAAATATAGATGCTGTTATTGATTTTATAAAATTTTATGAAACCAATAGACACGATTTAAGTTACGAAATAGATGGTATAGTTTTAAAGGTAAATAACTATTTGCAACAAGAAGATTTAGGCTTTACCGCTAAGAATCCACGTTGGGCAATTTCATATAAATACAAAGCTGCAACTGCTGTAACGGTATTAGAAAAAGTAACTTATCAAGTGGGGCGAACGGGAGCTATAACGCCTGTGGCAAATTTAAAGCCAGTTCAATTAGCGGGAACTACTGTAAAACGTGCGAGTTTGTATAATGCCGATGAAATTGAAAGGTTAGATTTACACGAAAACGATACTGTTTTTGTAGAAAAAGGTGGTGAAATCATTCCAAAAATAGTTGGGGTAGATTTGGAAAACAGAAATGCTCATGCAATAAAAATTGTATATCAAAGCATTTGCCCTGAATGTAAAACTGAATTGGTAAGAAAAGAAGGAGAAGTAATTCATTATTGTCCAAATGTGAATTATTGTCCACCACAAATAATTGGAGCAATAGAACATTTTGTGAGTCGAAGAGCAATGAATATAGATAGTTTGGGCGGAGAAACAGTGGCTGCTTTTTATAAATTAGGTTTAATAAAAACTTATGCAGATTTGTATGATTTGAAATATGAACAAATTTTAAATTTAAGTGTTGAAACCAATGAAGAAATTGATGATAATAAAAGCAAAAAAAGATCAATTAAAGAAAAATCTGCTCAAAATATAATTGAAGGAATTCAGGCATCGAAAGCTATTCCATTTGAAAGAGTTTTGTTTGCACTTGGAATTAGAATGATTGGTGAAACTGTTGCAAAAAAATTGGCGAAGCACTTTCAAAATATAGATAATATTATTGCTGCAAGTAAAGAACAAATAGGTGAAATTTATGAAATAGGCGATAAAATTGCAGAGCAATTAACACAGTTTTTTAGTGATTTGGAAAATGTTAAAATGATAGAAATGCTCAAACAGCATGGTTTAAAATTAGCCATTGAAGAAGAAGAAGGTTTGGAAAGAAGCAATAAATTAGAGGGAAAAACGTTTTTAGTGAGTGGCACTTTTCAAATGAGTAGAGATGACTTGAAAAAAATGATTGAGGTTAATGGTGGAAGAAATATAGCTGGAGTTTCAAAGAATTTAAACTACTTAATTGCTGGTGATAAAATGGGACCTGAAAAATTAAAAAAAGCAACAGATTTAAATATTAATATAATAAATGAACAAGATTTTTTAAACATGATTAAATAATAAAATTACATTAAATAATGAAAATTCTATTTTTAACACTATTAATTTTTAAAACAATTTTGGGCTTTTGTCAGCATGATACTGTAACCATACAATTAAATACTTGGGGTAAAGACGATAGGTTTCATAAATATGAAAACACATTGGCTTTGTTCAAAGTGAATGGCGATACCATTCAAAGCATGGATTTTGAAGATTTAAAACCTGCAATTCCTATAATGATAAAAAAACCAATTGGTTATAAAAATTATGCCTATGGATATTTGTTTTTTGCAGGTTCAAATAACAGCAAAAACGAAGGTTTTGTTACTGTTTTAGTGGGTGATTACAATGCTCAAAATCCTACAATTTGGGTCGATAACAACCAAAATTTTGACTTTACAGACGATCAAAAACAATTGTTACCTTATTACTATCAAAAAGGAATAGAAATTGAATTAGATAATTCAACTATTATTGGGGGAAAAAACAAGATTTTATTGACAAGAACCATGCTTTTTGGAAAACTTGAATTAAGAAAACAAAAAGACGATTATTATAAATATTATTACAAAGACAGAACATTTATTGGGCTTGATTTAACTTATAGGGAACAGCGGTATTTGGCCAGAACCGGAATTGTAAAATTAGATGACGACAGCTTTAGAATTGCGCTTCACGATGGGAATTATAATGGGAAATTTAATGACAATGATACCGATAGAATTGTTATTATTAATTATAATGACTCTATTTTTGATACTACTAACGATTTGTTTGCAAGCAAAATTAGTAAAGATAAAAAGAACAACTATTTTGAAAAAAATGGTAACGTTTTTGAAGTATTAACAATTGATCCTGCAGGTAATTTTATTGAAATAAAAAAATCTAACAGTGATTTATTATTTGGTAAAATTGCAATAGGAAAAAAGATTCCAAAAGTGAGTATTACAACTCATAAAGGCGAAAAAAAGAACTTAAAAAAATTAAATCGTCAACAGGTTTTTATGTATTTTACTTCCCTTACATCTAAAAACTTTGAAAAAGATACAGCTATTTTAAGAAAAATTGCTGCAATTGACTCATGTAATATTAGGGTTATTTTGTTTTTATATACTAATAAAACTTATACGGTTAGGATTTTTGGTAGCCAATCAAAGGCAAATTATACTATAGCATTAGGGCATAAATTAATTAATAAGAAATTAGGAATTAGAGGATTGCCACAAACATTATTAATAGGAAAAAGAAGAAGAGTAGTTAAATATGGTCTTTCACCTGAAGAATACTTCAATCAACTTCAAAAGTTAAATTAAATTGCAACCGTAATATAATCTTTTTTTAATTTATAATTAACCTTTTTAACTTAAAATAGCATAAATTTTAAAAACATTATGAAAGTATTAGTAATAGAGGATGAGCCAAAGGTTGCAGCATTTTTAAAACAAGGATTGGAAGAACAAGCTTTTGATGTGACAGTAGCTTATGATGGTTTTTTTGGAAAAAAAATGGCACTAGATAACTACTATGATGTAATTATTCTTGATTTATTAATTCCATATATTAACGGAATAGACTTATGCAAACAATTAAGAGAAGAAGGCTTAAAAGCTCCATTTTTAGTGTTATCAGCATTAGGAAGTACAGATGATAAAGTTTTAGGATTGGAAGCGGGAGCTGATGATTATTTGATTAAACCATTTGAATTTAGAGAATTAATTGCTCGTTTACGAGCATTATGCAATCGTTACACTGATAACTTGCAAGATCAAAAAGTGCTTAAATTAGCAGATTTAGAACTTGACTTATACAAAAAAGTAGTACGTAGAGGAGGTAAAAGCATTGATTTAACAGCTAAAGAGTTTAGTTTATTAGAGTATTTATTACGAAACAAAAACAGAGTAATTTCTAGAGTTGAAATTTCTGAAAAAGTATGGGAAGTTAGTTTTGATACTGGAACAAATATTATAGATGTATACATTAATTTCCTGCGTAAAAAAGTAGATAGAAACTTTGGAGTAAAATTAATTTATACCATGGTTGGTATGGGTTATATTATGAAAGAACCTGATTAATAAAAAAAATTAATAAAAAAAGCTACCTATTTATAGGTAGCTTTTTTTATGTTTGTATATTAATCCGTAAATATGAACATTAAAAATTTATTACTTATTAAATTTTCTACCATTACCGTATTTATTTTACTTGTTTTTTCTTTAATTATTTTGCATTTTTCAAATTCATTTCGTGTTAAAGAATTTAATGAAAAACTAAAGCATTATTCCGAAAAAATAGTCGAAAATATAGCTGATTCTAATGTACAAATTGTTCAGCATTTATTTAAGCAGCATTTAAATATATTTCATAATCAACATATTATTGTTTTTAATAATTCAAATAAAATAATATTTGAAAGCAAAAAATTTAATACTGAAATTTGTCAAGATTTAATAGCACAATTAAATATAAAATCAAGCGCTCAATGCAACAATAACGATACAATTTACATAGCATTTCATAAAGTTTATAAAAATAATAATTTTACTATTATAACCTCTGCAATTGATGAAGAGGGAAATATTTATATCAAATCAATAAAATTAAGTGTTTTAATTTTATTGGTTTTCAGTTTAATAATTACATTTTTATTTGGAAATTATTTTGTTAATCAAGCTTTAAATCCTATCAATAAAGTAGTTAATCAAGTAGATAAAATTTCTGAAAACAATTTGTTTGAACGCTTAGAAATTGGAAGTAACATAGATGAGATTGCAAATTTATGCATTACCTTTAATGAAATGTTGGACCGTTTGGAAAATTCTTTTAAACTTCAAAAATCATTTGTTTCTAATGCGTCACATGAATTTAGAACGCCATTAACAGCAATGAAAGGACAAATAGAAGTTTTACTATTACAGCCAAGGTCAAATGAAATTTATTTAAATACCTATAATTCGTTATTAGAAGATATTAATAATCAAATTAACTTAATAAATGGCTTAGGTGATTTGGCAAATGCCAATGCACTGTTTCCAAATGTTGTTAATTCAAAAATACCAATTATTGACCTTTTGGATGATTGTGTAAGTGAATTATACAAAAACAAAAAATATAAAGTTGAATTAACCATTGATGAATTACCAGACAATGAAAATACCATGTATATCAATGGAAATTACGCATTACTTAAATCGGCAGTTATAAACGTAATGGATAATGCCTGTAAATTTAGCAATACACTTTCATGTCAAGTAAACTTAATTTGCAACATTGATTTTATGACTATTACTGTGGTTGATCAAGGTACAGGAATAAACAAAAATGATATAGTAAATATTTTCGAATCATTTTATCGTTCAAATAATACCAGACATATTCAAGGTCATGGAATAGGATTAAGCTTGGTAAAGAAAATTGTAGAGTATTATCACGGAAAAATTACTGTAGCATCAGAACTTGGAAAAGGAACTAAAATGAGTATTTATTTGCCCAATTTAGATACACAAAATGAAAGAAAAATTTAATTATCATACTTTTCTAAATGCTTTACAAATACTGAAAAATCTTTATGATACTCAGCAGTAATTAAATAGGGTTTGTTAAATGCAGTAAAACTTAGTTCATGTGCATGTAAAACTACACGTTTAATAATTGGTTCTTCGTTCTCCCATTTCCCTTCTTTAAATTTAGGCTTAAATTGAGAAAGAAAAACTTTTTTACCGCCATAACTTTCATCGGAAACAATAGGAAAATTTTGGGACGCTAAATGAACTCTTATTTGATGCAATCTGCCAGTTACAGGCTTACATGCCAATAAAGTAAAATGCTTGTATAATTTTAAAGTTGAAATGATAGTTTTTGATGGTTTACCTTCTTTTTTATCTACAAAAGCAAGCCCTTTTTTAGTTTGACTTAAAGGCAATATTATTTCTTGGTCTTTCACCATTAATTGTCCAGCTACAATGGCATGATATGTTTTTTCAACTTCACGCTTTTCAAATTTAATAGCCATTTCACGGTATGCTTCATCCGATTTAGCAATCAATAAAATGCCACTTGTTTCTTTATCTAATCGATGACAAAGCCTTAATTCTTCATTGTATTTTTTTGCTAATTTAATAATACTCAAATTATCATCATGTCTATCGTCAAGACTTGAATAAAAAGCAGGTTTGTTTATAAATACAAAATGTTCGTCTTCGTATATAATAATTTCTTTTAAACTATGTAGGTGTTTCATAAATAAGGATGCAATATTAAGCTTTTGAATGTGTTTAGTAACATTTTACTTCAAATCAATGTGATGAATTGTAAAAATTTCATATAATTGCACAAATAAAAAAAATGATAAAAAGATTTTATATATTCACATTAAGCCTTTTAATTGGTTTAAATACATTTGCACAGCAAAAAAGAAACAAACATTTACCAGCCGCAAGAACAAAAGCAGAATATCAATTAATGATTGATCATGCGAAAAAAGAACCTGTATTTTTAGGAAAAGGGCCCACACTTCCATCAAACATGAGAATGCCTGGGGAATTTGAAGAAAGTAAAGCAGTTTGTATTAGTTGGGCTTATGATTACGATGAATTTTACAATATTTTAGGCGTTGATACATATACAACTTATGGTTGGATTTCGGCACAATTAGCACATTATATATCTGAAGAATGTGAAGTTTGGATTAGAACTTGGGAACAAAGCGATAGCATAAAAATATTAACTTTTATGGAAAGCTTAGGTTGGCCATTGAAAAATTATAAATTTATTCCTAAACAAGGTGATGATTTTTGGATTCGTGATTATGGTCCAATGTCGTTTTATTATGGTACAAAAGATAGTGTTGGATTTGCTGATATGAAATACTATGATGGGCGAGATTTAGACAATGTATACCCAGCATATTTAGCAAGTAAAATGGGTTATAAAAATTACATAAGTACTTTAAATGCAGAGGGCGGAAACTTAATGACTGATGGTTATGGTAAAATGTTTTTTAGTTCAATCATCAGAACTGAAAACCAAGCCATACAAAAATGGACGGCAACTACAACTTTTAATACCATGAAATCAATATTTGGCACGCCAAGTTTACATGAATTACCAACTTTAACCTGCGATGGTGGTACTGGTCATATTGATTTATTTACTCGATTTATAGATGAGGAAACATTAATGGTTTCAAAATTACCTGCTGAAGTAACTGCATCTGATAAGCAAAAAATAGAAGACAGTTACCAAATAATGACTGGTTTAACTTCAACATACAATCGACCATATACCATTTATAGAATTCCGCATCCTACAGGCGATGACGGAAAACACGATAGCGTAACTTGTGATCAATTAAATAACGATGCACGTAATTTTATCAATGGAATTTCTGTAAATAATTCATTTCTGTTTCCTTCCTATTCCGATGAATTTGATGGCAATCAAAAGCAAACTGATTCAATAGTAAAATTATATAAAAGCATAATGCCAGGTTATAAAATTATTCCAATTGATAGTAGAGATATGAGTCCATTGGGTGGTGCAATTCATTGCATAACTATGCAAATTCCTGCTGATAATCCAATTAGAATTTGGCATCCAAAAATTCAAGTAAATAAAGTATTTCAGAACAATTTTAAAATAATTGCGAAATGCGAAAACTACAGTGGAATAAAAACAGCAAATTGTATATACAGAAAAAATAATGAAGCTTGGCAAACGCTTAATTTAACTGATAGTGCTGGCTATCATATAGGAATTTTAAATGTTAGTGGATTAACAAGTACTGATTTTGTAGAATATTACATTGCCGCGGAATCAAATAATGGTAAAAAAGTAACTAAACCCACTACTGCTAATGCAGATGCACAAGGTTATTATCGCATACAATTTGAAAATAGTACAAACTTAAATGAAGTTTTGGTTATGCCTAAAAACTATTTGTTTGCAGCTTATCCAAATCCTGCAAATTCAGAGTTGCATATTCCATTTCAGTTATTAGAAAAAGGGAATATTTCCATTAAAATTACTGATATAATGGGTAAAATATTAGTGGAACAAAGCGCCAATGCCATTTTAGGGCAACAAGAAAATATATTTAATATTTCAGGATTTTCAAACGGATTGTATTTTTATACTTTAAGTTTAAATGGAGAAATTATAAATACCAGAAAGTTTTTAAAACAATAGCTTATTAAATTATTACAATGAAATCAAAAGGCTGTCTCAAAAAAGACGGCTTTTTTTTATATTATTTTATAATTAATTCAATAAAAATCGCATTTTTGTTACCAATGAATTCAAAGAAATTTTCCTTACTAGTAGTTATTGTTTTTGTTTGCAATTCATTAATTGCACAGCATACCTATCTTACATTTAACCCCGCCATGAACCATATTATTGACAGGTTTGAAATAAAAAATAGTGTATTAAACAATGACTATTTTCATACGAGTACTAAAAGCTATAGACGCCAATCTATTGCTGATTATGCTAACTATTTGTATAAAAACGATTCTAATTTGTCGAATCAGGATTTATTTAACTTAGAATATTTATTAACTGATAACTTTGAGTGGGTAAAAAACCATTTGACCTTATCGAAAAAACCATTTTTAAAAGAATTTTATAAACAAAAAGCTGGATTACTTTCTACCCAAGTTACCGATTTTAATTTAGTAGTTAATCCAGTAATGCTTTACCAAGTTAGCACCATTGACTTTAACGGAAACAATGTTTTACTAAACAATAGAGGCATAGAAATTAGGGGGAATATTACCAATAAAATTGGTTTTTATACACAAGTAAGTGACGAAATTATGCGACCCTTACCATTGGTTTTTCAAGAAGCACAAAGAACAAATGTTTACCAAGGAGTTGGGTTTTATAAAAATCCTGATGGCAAAGAAGTAAATTATTTTTTATCGAGTGGTTATTTCAGCGTTTCTGCTAATAAATACATGGACTTTCAGCTGGGTCATGGTCGTCAGTTTATTGGTGATGGTGCGCGTTCGTTCATCATTTCAAACAATGCTGTCGATAATTTTTACGCGCGTTTAAATACCAGAATTTGGAAATTAAATTATACCAATATTTTTAACGAATACCGCGATTTTAATAATTCAAGTTATGGGGTTCAATCAAAACATTATTCTGCTACTCATCATCTTTCAGCTAATATTGGAAAAAAACTAAATATAGGAATATTTGAAACCATTATTTTTCAAAGAGACAGCGGACATGCCAGCAACGGATTCGAAGTAAATTATTTGAACCCAATTATTTTTTATAAATCAATAGAAAATGGATTGAATAGTACCGACAAAGCGGTGTTAGGTGCAAATTTTAAGTATAATTTTTTAAATCATTTTTCTGCCTATGGGCAATTGGTATTAAGTGAAATGGTGCTGAATGAAATCATTCATAATCGTGGTTGGTGGGGAAATAAATGGGCTTATCAGTTAGGTTTAAAATACATAAATGTTTTTGGTATCAATAATTTGGATGCGCAGTTAGAATTAAACGTTTGCAGACCTTTTATGTACACGTCTTATTCATCGCTGCAAACAAATACTAATTATAACCAACCTCTAGCACATCCGTTGGGCGCTAATTTTTATGAAACCATTGGCGTATTGCGCTATCAACCTGCCAAAAGGTTAAACATGCAATTAAAAGGAATTTATTATGCCATAGGTTACGATTCTGCTGGAACAAACGTGGGACAAAATATTCAATTAAGTTACCGAAGCAATACTATAGGAATTTATGGTAATGAAATAACACAAGGTCAACTTACAAAAGTACTTTATATAGATTATATGGCAAGTTATATGCTTAAACATAATTTATTTATTGATTGTGGTTTTACTTACCGCAATTGTATAAGTGCCATTAATGAATACAATGCAGAAAATTTATTTTTCAACTTAGGTATAAGAGTAAATATGGCTAGAAGAGAATATGATAGGTAGTTGTTAGTTGACAGTTGTTAGATGATAAGTTAATGGGGTTGGTAAGATGATGGAGTAAATTGAGTATATGAAGTTCTTAAGCAATTCCCTAAACTAAGAACTAAAAACTCATTACTATCAACTGACAACTGTCAACCATCAACTATTACTCAAATCTTAGTGCTTCAATTGGATCTAATTTGCTGGCTTTTTTAGCAGGATAATATCCTGAAGAAATGCCCACAACAAAGCATAAAAACAAACCTAAACCTATCCATGCCCAAGGAATAATAAATCCTCCACCAATGAATGAGGTAACTAAATTTCCCACTAAAATTCCTAATATAATTCCTCCTATTCCACCAAGCTGACAAATCACTAAAGCTTCAATTAAAAACTGCTTTTTGATATTGCTTTGCGTAGCACCTAATGATTTTCTAATCCCAATTTCTCGGGTACGTTCAGTAACCGAAACCAACATAATATTCATTAATCCAATGGCAGCTCCCAGCAAAGTAATAAAGCCAATTATTGTAGCAGCAATGGTTATAAAACTTAGCTGACTGATAACTTGATTGGCCACATTATCGGCTTTCATAATTTCAAAATTATTTTCCTCACTTACTTTTAAACCCCGTACACGCCTAAAAACACTAATGGCTTCATCAACCGCCACATCTATATTGGTAACATTAGTAACAGCCACTGTAACCACTGCGCTCATGCTTTTTTCCGAAAATACTTGATAGGCATTATCAATGGGGACGATTACCATTCTATCACCACCAAATCCCATGGCGGAACCTTTTTCTTTTAGCACACCTATTACTCTGTATTTAGCCGCGCCAACTGCAATTAATTCACCTAATGGCATTTTGTTCTTAAACAATTTATATTTTATTTCACTTCCAATTACAGCCACATTTGCAGCAGATGAAATGTCTTGTTTCGAAAAATTTCTTCCGTAATTCAAATCGTAAGAAGCAACTTTCAAATAATTTTCATCACTTCCCATTACCATAATATTGGGTTCAGTTTTAAAACTATTGTATTTAATGGTTGCAGTTCTACTAGCATTAATAGAAGTAGAAAAAATACATGGAAAATGGTATTGAGCTGCAAATTTTTCGGTTTGTTGTTGGGTAATATCGCTATACTTTTTTTGCGGCTTTCCATTCACACCAAAGTGAACCATATTCCCTCTGTTTTTAATGTTAAAAGTATTAGCTCCAATATTATTAAAACTCTTGTTAATACTCACTTTCATGCCATCAATAGCGGTAAGAATTCCAACCAAAGCCATGATACCAATGGATATAATTAGCGCAGTAATTACAGCCCTGGTTTTATTAGCACCAATGGAGGTAAAAGCTATTTTTATATTTTCAGTGAGCGTCATTTTCTGTTTTACAATTTTTAAAATTGCTTTGCAAAATAAAGTTTCATATCCAATATGTTTATTTATTTATTTAAAAGGAAAAAAGTAATAAGCAATGAGCTCCAGATGCATCGGAAGGCAATTGGTAAAAAAACAATTTTAAAACCGCTCTAAATTCCAAAAACTTTTTTGCTATTTTCAGTGGTAATATCTGCAACATTTTTCAAGGTTACTCGCTTCAATTCTGCTAGCTTTTTGGCAATATCAATTATATAAAAACTTTCGTTCCTTTTACCTCTATATGGAACTGGGGCTAAATAGGGCGCATCGGTTTCAAGTACTATGTTTTGTAAATCTATATCAGCAATGGCTTCACTTAAACCTGAATTTTTAAAGGTTAACACCCCTCCTATTCCTAAATAAAATCCCATTTCTACAATTTGTTTGGCTTCCATGGCATTTCCACTAAAACAATGAAAAATACCACGTAATTTTGGGTGTTTCATTTCTTGTAAAATTAAAATTACGTTTGATGTGGCATTACGAGCATGAATATTTATGGGTAAATCCTGCTGAATGGCCCATAAACATTGCTTTTTAAAAGCCATTATCTGTTGTTCTTTTAAATCAAGGCTCCAATAAAAGTCCAAACCAATTTCACCAACTGCATAAAACTTACGTTTTTTAAACCATTTTTGAATTTGAAATAATTGTTCATCTACATTTTCACTGACAGAACAAGGATGTAAGCCCATCATAGGAAAACAGTTTTCGGGAAATTGCCATACCAAATCCAACATAGGTTGAATACTTTGTAAATCTATATTGGGAATAAACAGTCGGCTTACCCCGTTTTTAATGGCTTTTTCTATGAGTTGAGTACTTTCATTTTCAAATTCCTTTGAATATAAATGCGTATGTGTATCGGTAAAAATCATGAGTGAATAATAAGTTGCAATAATAAGTGCTAACCAGTAAAATAAATTGATAAATTACAAGTGTTTTATATTGTGAATTTAAATTGTAATATTGATATATGGAAATAGTAAAACGCGAATCAATCATTCAAAAATTTGACAGCATGGAAGAGTTAAATATTCTTTCAAAAAATTTATTGTTAAGAGCTAAAGAAGCTGCAAAAAATGCTTATGCTCCTTATTCAAAATTTAATGTAGGTTGCGCGTTATTACTTGAAAACGGTGAAATAATTTTAGGAAATAATCAAGAAAATATTGCCTATCCATCAGGATTATGTGCGGAGCGAACTGCTGTTTTTTATGCTGGGGCAAATTTTCCAACTATTCCTATAAAAATATTGGCTGTTACTGCATTTGCAAAAAGCTATGAAGTAAATCAGCCAGTAATGCCTTGTGGCGCATGTTTACAAAGTATTAGTGAATTTGAATTACGTTTTTCAAAACCCATTCAAATCATTTTACAGGGAAATAGTGGTCCTATTTATATTGCCGAAGGCACTAAAACCTTTTTACCTTTTCAGTTTTTTATAAAAGAATTAGGGATGTGATTTTGTAATTGGTTTCAAAACAAATCTAATTCCGATTTGAGTTTTTTGGGAAGCTTTGCAATTACTAAATTATAAGAATCGTTTACCATTTCTAAAATCAAACTATCACTTACATCCTCATTGAATTGAACTGTATTCCAATGACTTTTATTCATGTGAAAAGCAGGAATTACAGCCATGAAATTTGCTCTAAATTCAATGGCTTTTTCAGGATTACATTTTAAATTTACCTTGGTAGGATTTGAAAGTGAAATGAGTGCAAAAACTTTTCCCATTACTTTAAAAACTAATGTATCTGGCCCAAAAGGAAAAGTATCTTCCACACCTTTTTTTGCCATGCAATGGTCAAGCAAGTATTCAATATTCATTATTAGAGGTCAATAAATTTGTAACCAACAGTAAATTGAAGCATAGAAGCACGCGAACTAAAATCAATATTTTGAGTGTTGTTTACATTATTTACAATAGTTGCAACATTTCCAATCGAATTGATACTAAAATCATAACGAATATCGAAGCATAATTTCCATATTTCAGCTCCAGCGCCTAATTGAACACCCAATACAAAATCATTATAATTTCCTTTTTCGAGTGTCTTTATATCACTAGCTGTTAAATCTTTATTTACCAAAAACTGAAAATTAGGACCTGCACTAACATTGATTACATTCAATATTTTTTTTCCAAACATTACCGGAATATCTATATAATTAAGCATGGTTGATGAACTTGCAGCACTTGTTGTTCCTGAACTATTTACAGTAAAATTTAAGTTTCTAAAACTAATTTCAGGTTGCACATAAAAGCCAATCAAACTAACCCGAGCAAAGCCACCAATTAAGAAACCATTTGATGAAGTTGGAATTTGAAAACTTTTATAATCTGCACCTATTATTTGGGTATTAGTTAACCCTGCTTTTGCACCTAAAATAAAACCTTGTCCGTTTGCATTGATTGCAGTTATTACTGTAAATGCTAATAATAAATTTTTCATCGTGTTTTTTATTTCAAAATTATAAAAAAAATTATTTATTTAAAAACAAAAAAAGCCTGCTGCTTTTTCAAACAACAGGCTTTTTAATAAAATAATTTATTAAGCTAATACAACAACTTTGTTGTTTAATACTTCTACAACACCACCAATAATATCAAAAGATTGGCTGCCATTTTCAGCACTTTTAACAACTACTTGACCTTTAATAAGGCTACTCACTAAAGCAGCGTGGTCTTTTAAAACTTGAAAAGAACCATCACTTCCTGGTAATGTAACCATTTCAACTTGCCCACTAAAAAGTGTTTTATCGGCTGTAATAATATCTAATTGCATTTATTTTAGTTCTTAGTTTTAAGTACCTAGTACTTAGTTTTTATACTAGTTATTATAACTAAGTACTAAAAACTAAGTACTAAAAACTTTTTGTAATTAATTTGATTCAGCTAACATTTTTTCACCTTTAGCAATAGCTTCTTCAATGCTACCCACTAAGTTAAAAGCTGCTTCAGGTAAATGATCTAATTCACCATCCATAATCATGTTAAATCCTTTGATTGTTTCTTCAATTGGAACTAAAACACCTTTTAAACCAGTGAATTGCTCTGCAACGTGAAACGGTTGAGATAAGAAACGTTGAACTCTACGCGCACGATAAACAGTTTGCTTATCATCTTCCGAAAGTTCGTCCATACCTAAAATGGCAATAATATCTTGTAACTCTTTGTAACGTTGTAAAATTAATTTAACACGTTGAGCACAATCGTAATGTGCAACTCCAACAATAGCTGGAGTTAAAATACGTGAAGTTGAATCTAAAGGATCAACCGCAGGATAAATTCCTAATTCAGCAATTTTTCTACTTAATACAGTTGTAGCATCTAAATGCGCAAATGTAGTAGCAGGAGCTGGATCTGTTAAATCATCGGCAGGTACATAAACCGCTTGAACTGAAGTAATAGAACCACGTTTTGTTGAAGTAATACGTTCTTGCATTGCTCCCATTTCAGAAGCTAAAGTTGGTTGGTAACCTACCGCTGAAGGCATACGACCTAATAAAGCCGAAACTTCAGAACCTGCTTGCGTAAAACGGAAAATATTATCTACGAAGAATAAAATATCACGTCCACCTGATTTTTCATCACCATCACGGAAATATTCCGCAACCGATAAACCTGATAAAGCCACACGAGCACGTGCTCCAGGAGGCTCATTCATTTGTCCGAAAACAAGGGTTGCTTGAGATTTTTCTAATTCGCTGTAATCAACTTTTGATAAATCCCATCCACCTTCTTCCATATCGTGTTGGAATGCTGAACCATATTTTATTACGCCCGATTCAATCATTTCACGTAATAAATCGTTTCCTTCACGGGTACGCTCTCCAACACCTGCAAATACTGACATACCTTCGTATGCTTTTGCAATATTGTTAATTAACTCCATAATCAAAACTGTTTTACCTACTCCAGCACCACCAAACAAACCAATTTTACCACCTTTTGCGTATGGCTCAATTAAATCGATAACTTTAATACCTGTGTATAAAGGTTCAGCATTAGTTGTTAAATCTTCAAAACGAGGTGGTTGTTGGTGAATAGAACGTTGTCCTAAACTGTTATCCATTGCGGTCATACCATCAATAGCTTGCCCAACTACGTTAAACAATCTACCTCTAATTTGCTCGCCAACTGGCATTGATATTGGTGTTCCCATTGGAACTACTTCCATTCCACGAACCAATCCATCGGTTGCTTCCATGGCAATAGCGCGTATGATATTATCTCCTAAATGTCTTTGACATTCTAAAATAAGACGCGTTCCATCGGGTCTTGGAATGTAAAGGGCATCTAAAATTTTTGGTAGGCCTTCATTGCTCGATGCAAAACTTACATCTACAACTGGACCAATTACCTGAGCTACAACTCCTGATTTTGACATAATTAAGTAATTATTTTAATTTTTGGTGGTGCAAAAATAATATTTACGAGCATTTATCAAACTTTATAATTTATCAATAGGGGTGATTTTAAGCATTAAATATTTATTTGATTTGTATTTCAATAATTTAGGTAAATTAGCGAGGTAGAAAAATAGCATTTATTATTTTTTAGTTCCACAAAGAATCAACATTGTTTTGAAAGGCAAATATTAACGTATTTATTTGAAGAATAAATCTGAGCAATAAATTTTTATGAGCAACGATCACATTAAGGAAGAGGTAAAACAAAAATTCATTGTTTTTTTGGAACAAAACGAACAACGTAAAACGCCAGAACGCTTTGCTATTTTAGACGAAATTTATAGCAACAAAGAGCATTTTGATGTGGAAACTTTGTTTGAACACATGAAAAATAGAAATTACAGAGTAAGCCGAGCTACAGTATATAATACACTCGATTTGCTTTTAGATTGTGGTTTGGTGATAAAACATCAATTTGGAAAAAATATGGCTCGTTTTGAGCGTTCTTATGGTTTTAGGCAACACGACCATATGATTTGTAATGTGTGTAGTAATATTTTGGAATTTTGTGATCCAAGAATTCATCAAATAAAAACAATGATGGGCGATTTAATGCAATTTGAAGTTACCAATCACTCTTTATATTTATTTGGAAATCCTAAAATGGATGAAAATAGAAAATGTTTGACTTGCAGTAAAACCGTTCCAAAACCAGATTATTAGTTATCAGTTGATAAGGTTGATTGGTTAATAAAGTTGATTGGTTATGAAGCGTTTTAGCCAACGGAAAGAAGATAAAAAAGAATAAATAAAATAATAATTGCCGAAGGCTAAAAGCTAGAGGCTAGAAGCAAAAAAGTTATGATAGATGTAGTATTAGGCCTGCAATGGGGCGATGAAGGAAAAGGAAAAATTGTAGATGTATTAACTCCACAATATGATGTAGTAGCAAGATTTCAAGGGGGTCCAAATGCTGGGCATTCTTTGGAATTTAACGGTCAAAAACATGTTTTAAATACCATTCCTTCCGGAATTTTTCACAAACATTGTATCAATATAATTGGTAGCGGTGTAGTTATTGACCCAATAACTTTTAAAAAAGAAATTGAAAAAATTACTTTAGGTGGAGCTGAACCTATGGTTAATTTATATATTTCGGAAAAAGCACATTTAATTTTACCCACTCACCGTTTGGTAGATGCTGCAAGTGAGGCCAATAAAGGCGAACACAAAATTGGTTCTACTTTACGCGGAATTAGTCCAACTTACCAAGATAAAATAGGTAGAAGTGGTTTGCGTGTAGGTGATATTTTAGCGACTAATTTTAACCAAAAATATGAAGTGGTTGCTGCCAATCACAGAACTTTATTAGACAGATTCAATCATCCATATAACATGGCTGAACAGGAACCAGCGTTTTTTGAAGCCATTGAGTTTTTAAAACAATTTAAAATTGTAAATACTGAATATTTCTTGGATGATTTAATGAATGATGGTAAAAAAGTATTGGCTGAAGGTGCTCAAGGAACTTTGTTAGATATTGATTATGGAACATATCCTTTTGTAACCTCGTCAAATACCATTACAGGTGGTGTTTGTAATGGTTTAGGTGTTGCTCCGCAAAAAATAAAAAGAGTTTACGGAATTTTTAAAGCTTATTGCACAAGAGTAGGAAGTGGACCATTTCCAACTGAACAAGACAATGAACAAGGTGAAGAATTACGTCAACTTGGACATGAGTTTGGTGCAACTACTGGTCGTCCAAGAAGAACAGGCTGGTTAGATTTACCAACTTTAAAATACAGCATCATGCTAAATGGTGTAACTGATTTAATTTGTACCAAAAGTGATGTGTTAAGTGGTTTGGGTGAAATTCCTGTTTGTCATTCATACGAAATAGATGGAACTGTAAGCGATAAAATTCCTTATAGTTTGGTAGATGCTAAAATTAACCCTCAATACCAAAGCTTTGAAGGTTGGACTGGTGATTTAGGTAAAATAAAAAACTATAACGACTTACCAGAAACTTTTAAAACTTATATGCAATTTGTAGAAGCGCAAATTGGCTTAAAAGTAAATACAATATCGGTAGGACCGGATAGAGAAGAAACAATTGTTAGAGGTTAATTGACAACGAGCTCCCGATGCATCGGGAGGCAATATGCAATTGGCAATTCGCAAATAATATATGATTGAAAAGCTAATATTGTTGTAGGTAATAATTTACAATAAATAATTTAACAATCTAATAAACTGTCACCCTGAGCTTGTCGAAGGGTAATTAAAAAATTAAAAAACCTGCTTTAGCAATAAGGCAGGTTTTTTTGTGGCGATTTGTAAAATTTTTAATATCGGTATAATTATATTTTTATATTTACCGATAAATAATATATTTGTGGGGTGGAATGGAAAAATTACAATTACAAATTTGAAGGCATTGACAAATACCTTGACCGAATTTCTGAAAAGAAAAAGCAACTTGATGCACTGCGTCCTTTCCCCAATGCTGCCCTTAAAAATATAAAGGAGAACCTAACCTTAGAATGGACTTACAACTCTAATAGTATAGAGGGTAATACACTTACTTTGCAAGAAACCAAAATGGTAATTGAAGAAGGTTTTACCATTAAAGGAAAATCATTAAGAGAACATTTTGAAGCCGTAAATCATCATGATGCCATTGAATTTGTAGAAAGTTTAGTCAATAAAAAATATGTATTATACGATAAAGATATTTTAACTATTCATGGCCTTGTTTTACAAAAAATAGAAAAAGAATTTGCTGGTCGCTATCGCAATGCAGGTGTAAGAATTTCGGGTGCTAATTTTGTTCCTCCAAATGCCTTAAAAGTAGGTGCCTTCATGACTGAATTAATAGCATGGCTAATTGATTCAAGCGTTCCAATAAATGAAATTGTAAAAGCAGCCATTTTTCATCATCGTTTTGTTTGGATTCATCCTTTTTTTGATGGAAATGGAAGAACTGTTCGATTGGTGTTTAATTTATATTTGATGAAGCTTGGTTTTCCTCCTGCCATCATTTTAAAAAACGACCGAAAAAAATATTACGTTGCATTGAATAAAGCCAATAATGGTGATTATTCAAAACTTGTGCTTTTGGTTTTACAAGCTTTGGAACGCTCCACTGATTTATATTTAAGTAATTTGAACAATACTTATGATGATTACCAACCTATATCAAATATAGTGAATGAACCCGATGTGCCTTATGGGCAAGAGTATGTTAGTTTGCTGGCCAGACAAGGAAAAATTGATGCATTTAAAGAAGGAAAAAACTGGTATACATCCAAAGTTGCATTGAATAATTACATAGAAAAAAGAGATAGAAAAAGAAATATAAAAGTTTAATTTTTCTATTTCTTTTCCATTAATTCAAATCCTTTTTTGCCATCTCGTTCCAAGAAATCAATTTGCATTCCAGCAAAAAATAATGCTTGTCCAGGATGGTAAACAATTTTTATTCCTTCTATTTCTAATGTTTTGTCTTTATCTGTTGGTTCATCAAATCCAATAATTAAGCCTTTGTCGTTTGCGTTTTTTTGCTTGATCCCAATTCGTAAAAAATGAGAATCAGGAATTTGTAAATTTACTTTATATTCAATAATGGCCGCAATAGCCGCTGGTGTTAAATGGATAATATTCAATGTGTTTTTATTAATTAAGTATGATTTGAAATGTAATTCTCCATTTCGACAAGCTCAATGACCGAATTGTATTAAATCCAACTAAAAGGCTTACACTGAGCATGTCGAAGTGTTTCTTAAAAGGTTTAAATTTTTAATTGAGCAATTTGCTTAATCAAACTTGGACCGCCATAAATGAAGCCAGTGTATAGTTGAATCAAACTTGCTCCAGCATTGATTTTTTCTTTTACTGTTTCGGAAGAATGTATTCCTCCAACACCAATGATTGGAATTTTATTGTTCGATTTTTCTTTGATATAAGCCACTATTTCTGTCGATTTTTGGCTCAATATTTTTCCACTTAAACCACCAGCGCCCATTTGTTCAACTTCGTTTTTATTCGTCAATAAATTTTCTCTGCTAATGGTGGTATTGGTTGCAACCAAACCGTCAATGCCAGTAGATTGAACAATTTCGATTACATCATCTAATTGCGATAAAGTTAAATCAGGAGCAATTTTTAACAAAATAGGTTTCTGTATTTTGTCAGCGGCAATAAAAGAATTTCTTTCATTCATTAACGCCCACAAAATTTCACTCAAAGGTTTTTTATCTTGCAACTCACGTAAATTTGGTGTGTTTGGCGAACTTAC
>CANGPW010000045.1 GCA_947456185.1 Bacteroidota bacterium
AAGGTATGTTGGAAAAAAAACAAAATGTATTTGATGATTTTATAGCTGCTGCAGAATATTTAATCAGTGAAAAATATACAACACATAATAAACTTGCAATTAACGGTGGTTCAAATGGTGGTTTGCTTATTGGAGCCTACATGACTCAAAGACCAGAATTATTCAAAGTGGCAATTCCTGCAGTAGGAGTGTTAGATATGTTGCGTTACCATAAATTTACCATTGGTTGGGGATGGGCAGTGGAATATGGTAGCAGTGATAAAAAAGAAGATTTTGATTGGCTAATAAAATATTCGCCATTACATAATGTAAAGCAAGGTGTAAAATATCCAGCTACAATGATCATGACTGCCGACCACGATGACAGGGTAGTGCCAGCACATTCGTTTAAATTTACTGCAGAATTGCAAGCTAAAGCCGATACCTTGAATCCTATTTTGATAAGAATAGACAGTAAAGCCGGCCACGGAGCGGGGAAACCAACTACTAAATTAATAGAAGATGCAGCCGATATGTGGAGCTTTGTGCTTTGGAATTTAGGGGTGAGTGAAGTTAAATAAAAAATAACCACAGATTTCACAGAATATTTTCTGAATCAGGATTAAGATGATGGATGGATTTACAAGATGTTTGTTATAATCTTTGGCAACGCTTCGACAAGCTCAGCGACCAATAAAAAATATACTGTGAAATCTGCGTAAAAATTTGTTGGTCAGGAGACTCAACAACGGGCAGTTTGGTAATCTGTGAAATCTTTAGTAAAAATTTTAATAAACTAAACTTCTTTTTCCCATTTAGCAACCACACTTGTTGCCAATGCATTTCCTAAAACATTTGTAGCGCTTCTGAACATATCGCAAAAATGATCAATTGGTAAAATTAAGGCAATTCCCTCAATAGGAATTTTAAACATTCCACAAGTGGCCGCTACCACTACCAAACTTGCTCTTGGCACGCCAGCAATGCCTTTGCTGGTAAGCATTAATACAAAAAGCATGGTTAATTGTGTTGGCATGTCTAATGGAATTCCATAAGCTTGTGCTATAAAAATACTTGCAAAGGTCATGTACATCATGCTTCCATCAAGGTTAAACGAATAACCTAATGGCAACATGAATGAAACGATTCTATCTTTTACTCCAAACCGTTCTAATTCTTCGGTTAATTTTGGGAAAACTGCTTCGGAACTTGTGGTGCCAAAAGCAATAATTAGTGGCGAAACAATGTGTTTTAGTAAAGTAATTAATCGATGACCTAAGAACACAAAACCAATGAATAATAAGAAAATCCAAAGGGTGGAAATGCCAACTAAAAACGAACCGAAGAATTTTGCATAGGTCAATAATAAATCGTTTAAATCTCTAATGGCAAATACCCCTGCAATGGCACCAAAAACTCCGACTGGTGCAAATTTCATTACATAATTTACCATTTTTAAAATTATGTGAGAAGTTTTGTCTAATGCATTCACTACTGGTTTGGCATGATCGCCAATAGCGGCCGCGGCTAATCCGAAAAAGATGGAGAAAATAACAATTTGTAAAATTTCATTATTCGCCATTGCTTCTACAATGCTTTTAGGAATGATGTGTTCTATAAAATTTTGAGCAGAAAAACTGTGTGATTTTTCGCTGATATCACTTGCTGCAGCAACATCAATATTGGAAAGATTAAGTCCAGTTCCAGGATGCAAAACATTGACCCAAAATAGGCCTATTAAAAGCGAAATAAATGAGGCAGAAAAAAACCAAGTCATTGCTTTTCCTCCAATTCGTCCAACTGATTTTAAATCGCCTAATTTTGCTATTCCAACTACAAGAGTGGTAAAAACTAAAGGTGAAATAATCATTTGCACTAACCTGATAAAAACAGTAGCTAGCATTTTAACATAACCGCTAAAAGATTTTGCAAAATCAATATCGTAATTCTGATGAACAAAAATTCCCAATATGGCGCCAAGCACCATGGCAATAACAATTTGCACCGTAAGATTTCCTAAAAGTGATGTTTTTTTTGTTTCTGTTTGAATCATTTTTTATAATTTATTATTCAACAATTTTATGATATGGGCGAACATAGTAAAAATTATGCAATGCCAATACTTTTATAAGCCATGATAAGCAAATGCTAATCCTCCAATACTCACTTTACAATTTCTGATTTGAAGTATTTCATTGGCACAACTATCAATGGTAGCGCCCGTGGTTATTACATCGTCTATTAATAAAATATGTTTATTTTCAAATTGTTTTATATTATTTACCTTAAAAACTTTATTTACGTTATCGCTTCTTTCCAACCTCGATTTTTTGGTTTGAGTTTCGGTAAATTTATTTCTATAGATATTATCACTTAAGTTTTCAATGGCTAAAGTATCAGCTAAACCAGCGGCTAATTTTTCACTTTGGTTATAACCACGTGAGCGTAATTTGTTTTTGTGTAAAGGAATAGCAACCAATGCATCAATTTTATTTTCTTTTACAAAATCTTTTAAAAAGGTACCATAATATCTACCTAAAAATTCTGCTATTTCGGGTGTGTCGTGGTATTTTAATGCGTGTAATATTTTAGCAGTTTTTCCTCCTTTTTTATAAAAAAATAAAGCAATGGCACGTTCAATATTGATTCGTCCCCAAAATACTTTTTCTAAATCGTTATGAGGCATTAAGTGAAAGTTAGTGGCGGGTAACTCAAGTAAACACAAGGTACAAACAAAGTTTTCAGTATCTACCAAATGCTTATGACAGCAAATACAAGTGTTTGGGTAAATGAGTTGGATTAAATATTTAATCATTAATAAAGCAAAATCAAATATATGTTTTAGATTTTAATATATAATAAATATTGCCGTCTAATTATTAATAATTTTAAAAAAAAGCCCCAACAATTTTATTTGTTGAGGCTTTTTTTTTATAAAAATTTATTCAGTTTTATTTAACTGAATCCATGTGGCAAATTAAATCTACTACTTTGTTTGAATAACCCCATTCGTTATCGTACCAACCAATCACTTTTACAAAGTTATCGTTTAATGAAATACCAGCTTTAGCATCAAAAATAGAAGTACGAGCATCACCTAAGAAATCTGTACTTACTACTTCATCTTCTGTATATCCTAAAATACCTTTCATTTCTCCTTCTGAAGCAGCTTTCATTGCAGCTTTAATAGTTTCATAACTTGCACCATTTATTAATCTACAAGTTAAATCAACTACTGATACATCAGGAGTAGGTACGCGTAAACTCATTCCTGTTAATTTTCCTTTTAAAGCGGGAATAACTAAACCAACAGCTTTAGCAGCACCAGTGCTACTAGGAATAATATTTTGGTAACCACCACGGCCACCTCTCCAATCTTTTGCACTTGGTCCATCTACTGTTTTTTGAGTAGCTGTAACGGCATGAACGGTAGTCATTAATCCTTCTAAAATTCCAAAATTATCGTTTAATACCTTTGCTATTGGTGCTAAGCAATTGGTTGTGCAACTTGCATTAGAAACAATATTCATGTCGTTTGTATATGAGTTATGGTTAACACCCATTACAAAAGTAGGCGTATCATCTTTTGCAGGTGCGCTCATAATTACTTTTTTAGCACCAGCCTTAATATGCGCAGAAGCATTTGATTGCTCTAAAAATAAACCAGTAGATTCAACTACATATTCAGCTCCAATTTCGTTCCATTTTAAGTTTGCAGGATCACGTTCAGCAGTTACTCTAATTTTCTTTCCGTTCACTACTAATTGACCACCTTCAACTTCAATTGTACCTTTAAAAATACCATGAGTTGAATCGTATTTTAACATATAAGCCATGTAATCAACGTCAATTAAATCGTTAATACCTACAATTTCTACTTGAGGGTTGTGCATTGCTGCTCTGAAAACCAAACGGCCAATTCGGCCAAATCCATTGATACCTACTTTCATTTTTTATGATTTATTTTTGTTATGAATGATAAATTTAACAACTGCGAAAATAAACTTGATTTCAACCAATACCAAACCTATTATGAAATAAAAAATACAAATAAATATTAGGTTTTATCTAATAGAAAAGGTATTTATTTTACTTTGACTCCATTTACAAATACTTGTTTCGGTTTAGTATTTCTTATTTTAAGTAAATCTTTTTCGTTTAATAAATCAATATCAGTTACAATAAAATCAGCCATTTTATTGGCTTCAATGCTACCTTTTTCGTTTTCTTCAAATGCTGCTTTTGCGGCCCAAATAGTTATTCCTTTTAAAGCTTGTTCGCGGGTTAAAGCATTTTCAATATTGAAACCATTTTTGGGTTTTCCATTTGCATCTTGCCTGGCTACTGCAGCATAAAAAGTATAAAATGGAGAAACATATTCTACCGGAAAATCAGTTCCAAGTGGCAGCCAATTGTTTTGTTGTAATAATGTTTGATAAGCATATGCATTTTTAATTCTTTCATTTCCTAATCTATCAATGGCCCAATTCATGTCGCTTGTTGCGTGTGTAGGCTGCACCGAAGGAATTATGTTATAGGTTTTAAATAATGCAGTATCAGCCGGATTTACCACCTGCGCATGCTCAATTCTCCATCGCCTATCATTGTTTTTTAGCAAAAATTTACTGTATAATTCTAATATCAATCTATTGGTAGAATCGCCAATACAATGGGTGTTTAGTTGGAATTTACTGGCAGCTATTTGGTAAATGTAACGTTTCATTTTACCAATATCAGTGAGTAAAAATCCATGATGATGAACTTCGTCACTGTATGGTTTGATCAAACAAGCGCCTCGTGAACCCAAAGCGCCATCGGCATACATTTTAAAACTTGAAACATTTAATTTTTCAGTTTTATAAACGCCTATTTCCAAAGCTTCTTTTAGGTTTTCATCGGTTAAACTAATCATGGCATAAATGCGCATTTGTAAAGTTCTACTTTGCTGTAAACTATCTATTAAGTGAATAATATTTAAATCTAAACCTGCATCACACACACTTGTTAAACCGTAATCAAAACAATGTTGCTCTGCAATTTTCAGAGCATTTATTTTATCATTTAAAGTAATTGATGGCAATACTGCTTCTGCCAAATCAACTGCATTGTCAATTAAAACTCCAGTTGGATTTTTGTTGCTAGTAAGCACCAAACCTCCATTTACCATAGTGGAATTTGTAATTTTTGCTAAGTTTAAAACCAAATCATTTACAATGGCTGCATGACCATCTACGCGCTTTAACATGACAGGAATATGGCTAAATAATTCATTCAATTTTTTATTGGTAGGAAATTGTTTGTTAGTCCATAAATTTTGATCCCAGCCTCTTCCTAAAAGTATTGCAGGTTTGTTCAATGCATAAAATTTATTGCAACGCTCCACACATTCTTCCCAACTTTTTGCGCCTGTTAAATCTACCATTGTAAGAAAATTCCCTAAACCGTAAAAATGACTGTGCGCATCAATTAAACCAGGATAAACAAACTGCTTTTGTAAGTCTATTTTTTGTAAAGATTCAAAATTTTCATTGATAAATGAGTTACTACCAACAGCCAAAAACTTTCCATCTTTTATGGCAAATGCTTCATGTTCATTGTTATTTGAATCAACTGAAATTACATGCCCATTAAAATAAATGGCATCCACTTTTTGTTTAGTGCTACAAGCTGTAAAAAGAAATGTTATTATTGCAAAAAAAGTAAATGGTTTAATCATGCAGCGAAGCTAAATTTTTTATGCAAAAATTACTTTATACTTTTTATCATTTTATAAATCATACCCTAACTTGAAAAAAATATTATACATTTTACTCTTTATTTTTATAAGTTTTAACAGCATAAAAGCACAGGATTCAATTGTGCGAAAACAGTTATTACGTGAATATTATGTACAGGATATTTCAGAAAAATTAAATGTGAGTTTATACTTTTTAAACAATAAAAGTGATTTTTCATTGGCAGGAAATAAGGCTTTAAAACTGAATTATTCCCCTAACGATTATGGTGCAGTTGGCTTAAGTGTTAGGCTCAATTGGTTAGGAATTGCATTTGGTTATGCACCCAAAAATTTACAAGAAAATTTTAAAGGAACTACTACTTACACCAATTTTAAAATAAGTAGTTATGGCAAAAAATTAGGATTCGATATTTATTATTTAGACTATTCAGGATTTTATTTAGATAATACCAAACAAGTTTTAGGCAATGATTTTCCTTTACGACATTATATAAGAGAAGACCTAAATACGATGACAATTGGTACTAATTTTTATTATATTTTTAACCATAAACGTTATTCCTACCGAAGTACTTTTATTCAAAACGAAATTCAAAAACACAGCGCTGGTAGTTTTATGATCAATGGCTCATTGAATTACTTTAATATTAGTGCAGATTCATCGATAGTTCCTAAAGCAATTGATGTTTTGAACTTCAGTCCTGAAGCTAAAATCAAAAATGGTGACTTTTATAATTTAAGTGTGATGCCAGGATACGGACATACTTTTGTTGCTTATAAACATTGGTTTTTAACACTTTCAGCCTATGCTGGAATTAACTTTCAGCAACAGCTTTATAGCAGTGAATTAAAAGACTTTAAAAGCCAAGTTTTTAATCAGTTTGAATTTATTCCAAGGGCAATGGCTAGGGCAGGATTTGGTTATAATTCTTCTCGATTTTTTGCAGGATTAAATGGTGTTTTTGATGTATATAATTTACCATTAGGAAAAAATGAACACATAAGTTACAGCGTAGGAAGTGCAAGTGCTTATTTGGGTTATCACTTTAATTTACCAAAATCAATTACTAAACATACCGATAAAATGAAAGTGTTTCCTAACATTAATTTCCAGAAAAATTAGTTTTTAAATTGTTTAATTTAACCATAAGTTTCTATAATTTTTGTTTTTGTCGTAATCATTAGCCTGCTTGTCAATATTAAAGGCCCTGTTACCTCGAGGGTCATTGCCAACTCCAGCCAAATAAGCCCAATTACCCCAATTACTACTTACATCATAATCTATTAATTGTTGCTCAAAGTATGCAGCCCCATATCGCCAGTCTAGTTTTAAATCGTTGCATAAATAACTGGCCACATTTTGTCTTCCTCTATTGCTCATAAAACCAGTGAGTTTAAGTTCTAACATATTGGCATCAATAAAATCATTGCCTGTTTCAGCATTTTGCCACTTTTTAAAAAGTATTTGATTGTGATTTGATGAATTATTTACTCCAACCTTAATTCCATTTTTCAGAAAAAAAAGATTGCCATATTTAGCCATTACAAAGTAAAAATAATCTCTCCATAACAATTCAAAAACAAGCCAATAAGTAGATTCATTCGCTATAATTTCTTGTTCATAATGTTTTATTTGAGCATAAATACTTCTAGCTGAAATACATCCTAAAGCAAGCCAAGCGGAAAACTTGGAGGAATAATTTGCGCCAATTAATTCATTACGTGTTTCTTTATAGTTTGATAAGGAATTTGTTTTAAAAAAATAATTATCCAGGCGTTTCCATGCTTCTGTTTCTCCACCTTTGAATTGAATAGCTGCTTTTTCATTAATCACAACTTCAGTCAGTGAAAGTTCATTTAAATTAGGCAAATTCATTGGTTGAATGATAGGCGATTTGATGTGATTTGGCTTCTCAATAAATTCCTTAATCTGTGATTCTTTTTCCACTGATTTTCTATAGTTGGTAAAAATATCAGGAATATTATTAATGGTAAAAGGCAAATCATTTAATTCGTATAAGGTGTTAGTGCTAAAAGTTTCAAATGAACAATCTACTTTTAGTAATTCGTTTTCTACCTTTTTTTGAGTAGATAATTCTTCAAACGCAATTTCTTTTTTTGCAAATACTTTTTGCACTTTAAATGCTTGAACCAAATTACAAATTTCAAAAGCAGGATTACCTTTCACAATGATCAAGCCTGAGCCAATTGCTCTTAAATTTTTATCTAAATCATTCAATGATTCTAATAAAAATTGCGCTCTAAAATTCCCAATTTTGTTGAATCCAAACTCGGTAATTTTAAAATGCGTTTCATCAAAACAATATACTGGAATAATTTCATCACATTGCTGAATGGCTTGAATCAAAGTTTCATTATCATGCAATCTCAAATCATTTTTAAACCAAACAATTCCTCTTTTCATTTATAAATCATTGATATTTTTTAGGTAAAAATCGGCTTGTTCTAACAATTCAGCTTTTGCAGATGGCTGCATTTTTCTCCAAACATTATACATCATTCCTATACGTGGATTTTTGGCAAGTTTGGCTTCATGCTTATCATAAAAATTCCAATACAAACTATTAAAAGGACAAGCTTTATCTCCGGTTTTTTTTGATTTGTCATAATAACATCCTGTGCAATAAGAACTCATTTTGTGAATGTAAGTAGCCGAACTTACATAAGGTTTTGTACCAACTATTCCACCATCAGCAAATTGGCTCATTCCTCTTGTATTGGTAATTTCAACCCACTCAATGGCATCAATATAAATCCCCAAATACCAGGCATCAACTTCATTGGGATGAACACCTGCTAATAAAGCAAAATTCCCTGTGATCATGAGCCTTTGAATATGGTGTGCATAGGCAAAATCTAAGGATTGATGTATTGCATTTTTCAAACAATTCATCTTGGTTTTTCCTGTCCAAAACCAGGTAGGTAAAGGCTCACTGTTTTCAAAATAATTAAGCGTTGCATATTCTGGCATTTTTAACCAATAAATACCACGCATGTATTCACGCCAACCAATTATTTGTCGAACAAATCCTTCTAATTGGTGGAACTCCATTTTACTTGGATTATTAATATAAACTTGAATGGCCTTATCAACTACTTCCTTGGGAGAAAGTAATTTTATATTCATTGAAAAAGATAATCGTGAATGATAAATTGACCACTCATTTGGTGACATTGCATCCTGAAAGGTTCCAAATAAAGGCAAACAATTTTCTGCAAAAAAATCGAGTAATTGCAATGATTGAACTCTATTTATTGGCCAAATAAAATTTTTACTATCAACTGTTCCAATGGTTTTTATGTTTGCTTTTTTTATCTCATCTTCAATTTTGCTTACATTGTTTGTAAAAACAAAAGGTGCTATAGGTTGATGATTCTTGGGTAGTTTTTGTCTATTGTCTTCATCAAAGTTCCATTTACCATTTAAAGGTTTATCGCCATCTACAATTAATACATTATGTTTTTTTCGCATGTAGCGATAAAACGTTTCCATTAAATACATTTTCTTGCCTTCAAATAAATCTTTTAATTCATTGCGAGTGCTATAAAAATGTTCTGAATCAATAACATTAAATGAAATATTTAGCTTGCTAGTAAACTGCTTCAAATGGTCGTCTAATCTATACTCATCAGGTAATTGATATTCAAAATTTGTAAATTGATGCTTGGCAATTAATGCGGTGCAATTTTTATCAAAGGATTGTAAATTATTTTCATCATTTAAGTTATAATAAATAACTTGATGATTCATTTGTTTTAACTCATTGGCAAAATTTTGCATGGCAGCAAAAAATCCTATTACCTTTTGAATATGGTGTTGTGCATAATCGGTTTCACTCCTAATTTCCATGAGCACATAGGTTACCGATTCATCTACAGTTTTAAACCAAGAATGATTGATATTTAGTTGGTCGCCTATAATTAAGCGTAAAGTTTTATTTGTTTTAATGGCCATTACTTTTTATTGTTTCTGCATCTATCGCTGCAATATTTTACTTCGTTCCAATTTTTCTCCCATTTTTTTCTCCATGTAAATGGCTTATTGCAGGTAATGCAAATTTTAGCTGGTAAATTTTCTTTTTTTACTCCTTGCATATGCTGTTTTTAAAAACTTATTCGTTTCCAATCTACACTAATATCCGAACCTTCTGCAAGCATTACTGAATTAGGTTTTGCGTGATTTAAAATCTCAAAGTCGTTGCCATAAAATGCTGCAAAATCACATTCAATTTTATAATCATTTATACTATTTATTTGCCAACTAGGGTGGTTAATTTTGTATTCAATACTATGGTTTTCATTTACTTTGGTATACCCAAAATAATGATCAAAAATAAATTCCTCAATGCTTCCAGCTGCCATGTTTTGCTTGGTAGCCAAGGCATTTACTTGTATGCTGTTCCATTTAGATTTTACCTTCCACTGATAAGATATTTCTTTAGTATTGCCGGTCATTTTCCAACTATGTTTGGTTGGTATAGTAATGTAATGTTCTTTGTAAAGTTTATTGGCTACGTATGCTACAATCTTGTTAGGTACAGTTTCGTTAATAAAAACCACACCTCTTTTTATTTCATTGCCCTCTTTTCGCAATACATAAAAACGAAGATTCACTTCTTCAAAAGTGCCCATAAAAGGAATAGGAATATGGAATATGGAAGTATTTTTAAATAAAAAGCCAACCAAGCTTACATATGTTTTACCATGAAAATAATCAAGCTCAACTCCTTTTGGCAAATAAGGCAATAAAATGGAAGGATCAATTTCATAGTTAGCCATGATTAGGTTTTGCCACTCGGCTCTTAAAAATGTGTTCATAAAATTTAGTTTAGACTGTAAATACTATAGTTTAAAAGTGTGGCAAAACTTACCCAAAGTAAATAAGGAATATTTAAAATAGCTGCCCATTTATTTGTTTTGTAAAACAAAATAATCATCGCTAAAATGCTTGCCCATAGTAGTATTATTTCAAACAGTGCTAAGCCCAAATTGTGAGCATTAAAGAATATAAAACTCCAAAAAAAGTTTAATATTAATTGTGTGATAAAAACACTAACTAATAACCAATTTACTTTTGGTTTATTTATTACTAAATAAAAAGAAATTCCCATAAGAATGTATAGTAAAGTCCATACTGGGCCAAATAAATAATTAGGGGGATTAAAGCTTGGCTTGTTCAAGTAAACGAACCAATTTGGAATACTTTGAGAAGTAAAGTAACCCGAAATACCTCCCACTAAAAGTGGCAATAAAATGCATAATATTAACTTAATTGATTTGTTCATTTCTTTATTTTTGATAATTTAGATCTTGATAAATTAACATGTTTTGCCAATATTTTTTTTCCTTCTATTTTTACGTCTTCATTTTTTCTAAAACTCCAAACAATTTCACTTGCTTTTTTTCTGGTAGCTTCTACATCAACAATAGGAGCTGGATAATGTTTTCCAATTTCACAAGCATATAATTGTTGCTCAATTAATGTGAGTTTATGTGGTTCGTGAATTAGTTTTGAAGGAATATTTTTAAGTTCTGGAATCCATTGTTTAATGAATAATCCTTCGGTATCGTGTTCTTCTGAATTTTTTATTGGGTTATAAATTCTAATGGTATTAATTCCAGTTGTGCCACTTTGCATTTGTAATTGTGGGTAATGAATTCCTGGTTCATAATCTAAAAACTGACGCGCTAAAAAATGCAGTTCACGCCAGTCCTGCCAAAGGTTAAATACAAAAAATGAAACCACCATGGCCCTCATTCTGAAATTAATATAACCAGTAGCTACCAAACATCGCATGCATGCATCTACAATTGGAATACCTGTACTACCAGTTTGCCATGCTGTAATATAAGCTTCGTTTTTGGGTTTGATTAACGAATGGTATGCACGGTTAATATTTTCGAATTCATACCTGCTTTCACTTTCAAATTTTTGAATAAAATGACAATGCCAATGCAACCGAGAAATGAAGTTAGACAAAGCCCTTTTGTTTGGCGAAGTGTTATAATGCTGTTTTGTAAATTGAAAAACCATTCGCATACTTATGTTTCCATAAGTTATATAAGGCGATAAACGACTGCAGCCTTTTCTGCTTAGTAAAGGCTTACTTATGTGTTTACTGTAATTGACATGACGTTCTTTTAAAAAATTTTCTAAATATCGCCAAGCCCAATATTCTCCACCTTCTTGAAAGTTTTTATTTCGAGTAGTGATTTCAATGTTTAATTCTTCACCTTTTATTTTATTAAAAATTGATGGCTCAAGTTCAACCATATTCCAACCATTTTCTTTTACTAAATTTGGTTGTTTCGTCATTTGACTTTCCCAAAGTTTTTCCCAAACTTTTCGAGTTTTTAAACCACGAACAATTCCATTGGTTTGGTATTCTTTCCATAAAATACGATTTTTTAAAAATAATATTTTCATGGCTTTGTCACGTTCATAGGTAAGTCCATTGCCTATTTCTTCTGATGAAAAAATACTGTGAATATTGAATTGATGCGCAAGCATTTCAAAAACCTCCTTGGCTTCATTATGAAATATATAAATTTGTGTATTGGTGCTTTTTAGCCGTTCATTCATTTCCTTGAGCGATTCAAACACAAAACGCCAATGTCTAACATCACTGTCGTGATAGGCCATAATACTGGGTTCAAAAATATAAATTAACAAAAGCGGCAACTCCGATTGCAAAGCACAATACAGCGGTTCATGATCGGTAAGCCGTAAATCACGTTTAAACCAAACTATATTAATTGCTTTTTTTTCCATATAACTAATAAACAAAATTTTTACTTTTTGTTTTTATAGAAGCATTTTGATTTGCAAAATACATATAAATCAAAAATTAGATTTTTTAAAATTATTAGTTGAGTTATTGGTTTAATCACTTTTGTAACACCATTGTAAAAATCAACTATAAAAACAAGGAATATCATTTTCTTTTTAAATTAAATTAAATTTATAAATGAAATTTCAAATAATATTTGTTCCTTCGCAACCTTGAAAAACACTACCGCACGTTTATTTATGTTATTAGCCTCAGTGCTAATACTTAAAATTTGTTTAGGACAAAGTGCGTTTATATCAATTTCCAAAACTGATATAAAATCTTCAATTCATAGTGATGATTCCCAAAAAGATATTGTTTTAAACGTAACAAATTCTGAAATTGAAGAAGATGAAAGCGAAGAAAATGGAACCAAAGATTTTTTCATTGAATTAGATTATTTAACTGCATTATTCCAATTTATTCAAATTGACAATACTTGCAATGAATCATTAAATAATCACCACAATTACACCAACAAAATTAGCATTTACAAGGCTAATAATTGTTTCAGAATTTAGCATCTCATTCAAAATCTAGGGTAATTCTACTTTATCCAAACATCAATTATTTTTTATTAAAATCAACATTTTAGTTAATAAATATATGCTTTGAACGCATTGTTCAATCATGTATTTATTGCTTCAAAGTGTTTAACTTTCAAACTTAAATACAACTCGATTTTCGAATTGTATCAATGAAAAATGAAAAACAATCAATCAAACTTCAATGAACACGAGGTTTTGCATGAGCTGAAACATTACTTGCCAGCACAAGCACCATTAAAAGATTTTATTCATCACAATACTTTACATGCATTTCAACATTTAAAATTTTACGATGCATTGAAAGATGCTTCTGAAATTTTTGGCTATAAAACTACTTTGTCATTGAACGATTATAGGGTTTTGTATAAAAAGGGTAGAATATATAAAACATTACTTGATAAAGTAATTTCCGATAAAAAAGGAATCAGTAATTTAGAAGAATGGACTTCAAAATTGCTTCAGCAAAATTATGACTATGCCATAGATTCAAGGATTGGAAAGCTGAAAGCAAACTGGAAAAATCTTTATAAATTTGACATGGATGCTATGGTTCATCCCATGTTATTTAGAACTGTAGGCAGTTATTTAGATCAAGGTATTGCCATTTGGAATTTTCCTATTCACCACAATGGCTTCTTAGCTTCTATTTTAGAGTTGGAAAGAATGAGTTATGGCAGTATTTTTAACTCAAAAAGGGTTAAAAATCTATTGTTAAATAACGAATATTCTATTGCTAATTTATTGACTATTTTAATAGGCGATGAAACTTTATTTGCTCAGTATTTATATGATCAACAGTTTGCTCATCAAGGTTGGTCAGGCATGGTTTCATTTGTAGAGGATAATCCAAAAGCACTATTAGACCCAAAAGATATTTCACTTCACGACTTTATTTTGTTCGAATTATTGTTAGAAATAAATGCTTTGGATAATCAATTTGGTAATCATTGGAAACCATTAAAAGAAACCATTAAAACTATTCCAACTCCTTTGTTTGAAGAAGTAAAAACTACTGAATTAAAGAAAGTAATTATGCTTTGGCAAGATGCTTATGAATGGAGTTATTACGACCAAGTTTTGGCTGGTATTAAGTTAAGTAAAAGTAAAATTGAAGATAAAACTCCTAAGAGTTTTCAAGCTATGTTCTGCATTGACGATAGGGAATGTTCAATTAGAAGATATGTAGAGCAAAATGACAGAAATTGTGAAACGTTTGGAACACCAGGATTTTTTGGTGTAGAATTTTATTACAGACCTAAAAATGGGAAGTTTCACTCCAAACTTTGCCCAGCTCCTGTTAATCCAAAATATTTAATCAGAGAAATTAATACCAAAGGAAATAAAGACAATGATGCGCATTATAGTAAGCACAGTCATTCTCTGCTAAGTGGTTGGATTATATCACAAACATTAGGTTTTTCTTCTGCTTTTAAATTAGCAATCAATATTTTCAAACCCACCATGAGTCCTGCTACTACTTCATCGTTTAAGCACATGGACAAGTTTTCGCAGTTAACAATAGAAAACAGAAATGTAAATCATAAAGAAGGCGATTTGCAAGTTGGTTTCACCATTGATGAAATGGTAGTTAGGGTAGACGCATTATTACATAGCATTGGTTTAATTGAAAATTTTGCTCCTTTGGTTTATTTATTTGGACATGGTGCTAGTAGTATAAATAATACGCATTATGCTGGCTATGATTGTGGTGCGTGTTCGGGTAGGCCAGGCTCTGTAAATGCTAGGGTTATGAGTTTTATGGCTAACCATAAAAAGGTAAGAGAAATTTTGGCTTTGAAAGGACTTGTTATTCCTGAAACCACACAATTTTTGGGTGCATTGCATGATACTACTAGAGATGAAATGGAGTTTTACGATGAAGATTTACTCCAAGTAAAAAACAAAGCATTGCACGAGCAAAATAAATTAAACTTTAACAAAGCATTAGATAAAAATGCGAAAGAAAGATCTCGCAGATTTATTTTAACTAATACAAAACAAACTGCTGAAAAAGTACATGAAGATGTAAAACTTCGTTCGGTTTCCTTATTTGAACCAAGACCAGAATTGAACCATGCAACCAATGCACTTTGTATTGTTGGACAAAGAGATTTAACCAAAAATGTGTTTTTAGATAGACGCTCTTTCATGAATTCTTACGACTATAAAATAGATTTAGATGGGAAGTATTTAACCAATATTTTAAAACCAATTGGTCCGGTTTGTGGAGGAATAAATTTAGAATATTATTTTTCAAGAGTAGATAATCAAAAGCTAGGTGCTGGAACCAAATTGCCACATAACGTAATGGGTTTAATAGGCGTTGCAAATGGCATTGATGGTGATTTACGTCCAGGTTTGCCTAGTCAAATGATAGAAGTACACGATCCAATTAGGTTATTGCTAATTGTAGAACATTTTCCTGATATAATTTTAAAAGCAATAAAAGATAGTCCAGAAACTTACCAATGGTATATAAATGAATGGATACATTTAGTATCAGTAAATCCAATTGATAGAAAATTGCAAATATTTAAAGAAGGTGTTTTTGTTAATTATAAACCGCTAACGGAACATTTAAAAACTATTTCTGAATTAAATACTTTGATTGAATCAAATGAAGAAAATTTTCCTGTTTACCTATATAATAATTAATTAAAAAATGGAAAAATTTATTCAATTATTCATATTTATTCCTTTATTAGGATTTTTAATTACGTTGGTAATTCACCGCTTTAATGAAAAACTTATTTCATTTGTTTCCTTTACATCTGTTGGTATTTCATTGGCATTATTTTCAGGTTTTGTATTGTTTTGGTTTTTCAAGGGATCACCAGTTTTAAATCACAAAGAAATTGTAATTTTTTATACTACAAATTATGAGTTTCTACTTGATTTTTATTTCGATAAAATTACAGCAGTTTATTTTTTTGTTGGTACTTTTTTAACCTTTTTAGTTACCATTTATAGCAGGTATTATTTACACCGTGAAAAAGGTTACAAAAGGTTCTTTAATACGGTTATGTTTTTTTATCTTGGCTATTGTATTACGGTAGTTTCAGGGAATTTTGAAACCTTATTTATAGGTTGGGAAATTCTTGGAATCTCTTCCTTTTTACTCATTAGTTTTTACCGTGATAGGTACCTTCCTGTAAAAAATGCAATCAAAGTTTTTAGCATTTATAGAATTGGCGATGTTGGTATTTTATTAGCCATGTGGATGAGCCATCATTTATGGAATGAAAACATTACTTTTTTAAAACTAAATAACTATGAATTAGTACACGACCATTTGCAAAATCATAGTTGGGTGGGTGTGTTTATTTCCATCATGATTTTGATTTCAGCAGCTGCCAAATCTGCGCAGTTTCCTTTTTCATCTTGGTTGCCTAGGGCAATGGAAGGTCCAACACCATCAAGTGCTATTTTTTATGGTTCGCTTTCAGTACATATGGGCGTATTTTTACTACTTCGTACATTTCCGTTCTGGGAACATCAGTATTCAGTAAGAGTAATTATAGCTTTGCTAGGAATTGTAACCGCTATTATTAGTACGTTAACCGCTAGAGTTCAATCATCGGTAAAAAGCCAAATTGCTTACGCATCAATTGCTCAAATTGGTTTAATTTTTATAGAAATCTCTCTTGGTTTTGAAAGTTTAGCATTGTTTCATTTTGCTGGTAACGCATTTCTTAGAACGTACCAATTATTAGTATCTCCATCGTTGGTTAGTTATTTAATTCGTGAGCAATTTTATAATTTTATTCCTCGTAAACATATTGCCGAAAATTCACTACCAAAACGTATTCAATATACCATTTACATGCTTAGTTTAAAAGAATGGAACTTAGATTGGTTCATGTTCCAATTTGTTTGGATGCCGATTAAAAATATAGGAAGAAAAATGAATTTTTTAAACTTTAAAACTACGACAATTATTTTTGGTGTTATACTTATTGGTGGTTTATTAGCATTACATTATGAGTCTCATATTCCTTATAAAATACACAGATTTTTACCAGAAATGTTTGGCTTATTTGGATTGCTATTTGTTATAAAATCATTCACCGAACGTAAAAATGTATTTCTAAGTTGGACATTAGTTTTAATGAATAACATAATGATTTCATTGTCTGTTTCGTTCAACGAGCATTTTGCTTACACTCATACTTTATTGTATTTAAGTGGCATTGCAGCTGCAGGAGCATTGGGCTATTTTTGTTTTATAAAACTTAAAAAACGAGAACAGCAAATAGATTTAAACCAATTTTATGGTCATTCCTATAAATACCCTCGATTGGCATTCCTGTTTCTTTTAGCATGTCTTGGCTTATCAGGATTTCCCATCAGTCCAACTTTTATTGGCGAAGATTTGATTTTTACTCATATTCAAGAAAATCAAGCATGGTTAGCACTCATCGTTTCCATTAGTTTCATCATTGATGGCTTAGCTTTAATGAGAATTTATTCCCGGTTATTTCTTGGCCCACATATTAAACGATTCCATGATGTTGGATTTAGGTCATCTTAAAATTAATTAGCAATTGGCAGCTAGCAAGGAACTATTGCCGTTCAGCTTTAGCCAATTGAAAAAAAGCAATTCAACTCCCGATTTATCGGGACAACAATTTAACAATAAAACAATTCCGATACATCGGATTTTAAAAAAAATATAAAATGAAAAAAACAGAAAAATTAGTAATACCAAAAGACTTCTTTGCAGGTTTAAAACAGAACTGGAAAGCTGATTTGCTTTCAGGATTTATTGTATCATTAGTGGCATTGCCTTTATGTTTGGGTATTGCTATGGCTAGTGGCGTTCCGCCAATGGCAGGAATTTTAGCAGGAATTATTGGAGGCATGTTTATATCCATGACTAGTGGTTCTCATTTAACCATTAATGGGCCTGCAGCAGGCTTGGCCATTATAGTTTTAATGAGCATGGAAGGTTTTAAAAAAATGGCGCCTATTAATTATACACCAGAACAAATTGAAATGTTTGCTTACCAATGTACTTTAGGAGTTGGAGTTGGTTGCGGTGTTTTACAGTTATTATTTGCAAAAGTTAAAGCAGGTGTGTTAAGTAATTTCTTCCCATCGTCAGTTGTTCATGGAATGCTTGCAGCAATAGGTATCATGATTTTTGCAAAACAATTTCATACCGCTGTCGGTATAAAACCTGAAAGCAAAGAAATGCTTGGTATCATAGCAGCTATACCAAGTAGTATGATGAATATGAATCCTGATGTAGCTGTTATTGCGCTAATAAGCATTGTAATTCTTGTTGGTTTACCAATGATAAAAAACAAATATGTAAAAATGTTACCTGCACCTTTAATAGTAATTTTGGTTGCTATTCCATTAGGGCATTATTTTGATTTAGAAACTGTACATAAATATTTGTTTTTAAATGGACATGAATACAGCCTTGGGCCTAAGTTTTTAGTTAATCTTCCTTCCAATATTTTAGATGGAATTGTGTTTCCTCGATTTGATTATTTATTAACGGGTTTTGGTATTCAAATGATGGTTACTTATGCTTTAGTAGCAAGTTTAGAGTCGCTATTAACTGCTGCTGCCATCGATAAATTAGACCCTTTTAAACGTGTGTCAAACTTTAATAAAGAATTATATGCAAAAGGTTCTGGAAATATAGTTTCAAGTTTAATTGGTGGCTTACCAATTATTGCTGAAGTAGTTCGTAGTTCTGCCAATGTTAGTAATGGTGCAAAAACTCGTTGGGCTAACTTTTTCCATGGTGCATTTTTATTGATTTTCGTATTGTTTTTAGGCCAAATCATTCATCAAATTCCTTTGTCAGCTTTAGCTGCTATGCTTATGGTTACAGGTTATAGATTAGCTGCACCAAAAGAATTTGCCAAAACTCATAGAGCAGGAAAAGAACAATTATTTATTTTTGTTGCGACAATTATTTTTACACTAGCTACCGATTTATTGGTAGGTATTGTCGCGGGTATTTTAGTTAAAATTATAATTCATTTAATAAATGGTGTTCCACTAAAAAGTTTGTTCAAACCTTTTTTAAATGTTGAAATAATAGACGATGAACATTATGTAATTGATGTAGAACATTCAGCTATTTTTAGTAATTATATTGGTTTAAAAAAACAATTGGATGCCATGCCTAGAAACAAACAAATTACCATTGATTTTACCAATGCTAATTTAGTAGATCATAGTGTAATGGAAAATATTCATGAAATGGCAGAAAAATATAATCATGAAGGTGGACACTTTACCATTAAAGGTTTACATGGTCATAAATCATTTTCTGGACACCCTCACTCCACTAGAAAAAAAATGTAATATTGTAATTTTAAATTAAATGAAAAAGCTCAAAACATCTGCATTGATTATAATAGGAATTTTTGGTTTTAATTTTCCCTCATTCGCTCAAAGTAAAACTGATAAGGAACTTAGAATGAATTTAAATGATGAAGGAACTCATTATTTAAAAACTACTTTTACTGCTCAACTTTGGGGAAGATACACTGACATGAATCCAGGAAGTACCATTGGTGGATTTGCTATTCCTAATAATTTTGATATTGGAATCAGGCGCATGCGCCAGCAAATATTTGGCATGGTTACCGACAAAGTTTTCTTTTATTCACAATTAGGAATCAATAATTTTAGCAGTATCAGTGATAGAAAAATGCCCATTTTCTTTCATGATGTATTGGCAGAATATTATGTAACTAAACGTTCACTTCAAGTAGGTATGGGGCTAACTGCATGGACTGGATTTACCCGTTTTGCCTCGCCTGCTGTGGCCAGTATAATGGGTTACGATGCACCATTGTTTGAACAAAATACCAATGATGCCAATGATCAATTTTTACGTAAATTAAGTATTTATGGCAAAGGAAAATGGGGTAAATTTGATTACCGTTTCATTTTGTCAGATCCTATGCTTGCTAGCAAAGCAACTACAACAGTTGTTAAGCCTTTAAGTGTTAATTCCGATTTTAGTTTTATGCCACCACATCCTCAAACCAGTGCTTATGTCATGTATCAGTTTTTGGATGAAGAAAGTAACTTAACACCATACATGACAGGAACTTATTTAGGTAAAAAGAAAGTGTTTAATATTGGTGCTGGATTTCAATACCAAGCCAATGCCATGTGGCGCTATAGTGATACCACAATGAGAACTATTTTAAAAGAGGATATGTTTAATTTCGCTATTGATGCTTATTACGATGCGCCAATTGGAACAAAAGGTATGGCCATTAGTGCTTATGTCACTGCCATGCATTTAGGTTATGGTAAAAATTATATACGGAATCAAGGCGTAATGAACCCTGCCGATGGGGTTGTGGGTGGAACATCTACCATTAATGGTGCAGGAAATGCTTTTCCAATGTTTGGAACAGGAAATATCGTAGCTGGTCAAGTTGGAATATTATTACCTAATAATATTTTAGGTGAAAATAATGGCCAGTTGCAACCTTATATCATGGTGATGAATGGCAATTTTGATAGACTACAACAAGGCATGTTTCAATACGATGCAGGTTTAAATTGGTACATCAGTGGTTATAGAAGTAAGCTTACTTTAAATTATCAGAATCGCCCAGTTTTTAGCAGTACTGATTTAAAAGAAAGTGATCGAAAAAGTATGGTTGTATTGCAATTTCAAATTTCTATATAATTTACAATTAAACCTTTAAAACCAAACTGCTAAACTTCCAACAATATAATTTGAAGTATTGGTTATTTGATTTTTTGTAGCTTCAAAAATGTATTTGTCAGCATAAATACTGCGTTGTTCAATGCGGAACATGGCATTTTTATTTACATGGTAATTTAACCCTAAAGTATGGCTAAAAGTATTAAATCCTTTTTCATTTGTAATGCTGATAACTTCTGCTTCATTATTGTCAATAAAGGCTTCTAATCGTCCTGAAATACTCCAGTTTTTTGCCACAAAATAGCGCGCGGTAATATTTGCTTGACTCCAAAAAACATTTTTCAAAACACCCGTTATCGAATCTTTTATTTCCTGCATGCCTGCATACAAACAAGCCGACATATTCAGTTTGCTTTTTGCTGGGGCATAAATGGCATATACATCACTAAAATAACGTATGCGGTGGTTTGGATAATAAATAGTTTGATGGTTTCCGGCATATACATTCCAATTCAAAAGCCAGTTATTATTCGGTCGAGATTCAAACTGAATGGCCAATGATTTATCGTGGTTTAAATCTACTATTTGCTGCCAACCATTGATTACATAAGCATAAAAATTTGTTTTCTTTGAAATAGGAACACTTAACCTAACACCAGATAAGTAATAAGGTACAAATTCCGCGGCTAAACTTCGGGTGTACATTAATTGGTCTTTACTTACCGCATTTTCATTGGTAAAAGGCGAACCTAAAACACCAGCGTCTATCCAAATTTCTTTTTTTTCTGAAAGTTTTATCCCAACTCTTGCTTCTAGCAAATCTTTTAAAGTTCCAGTTTCTGTAGCGTAATTAGCATTCATAAAACTACCAAATGAAGGAATAAATCGCGCCCTAATTTTACTGCTTGAATAATTGAAATCAATATAAGCTAAGTTAATACTGAACTCATTATGTCGCTGTGAAGAATTGAAATAAGGAATATCTTTCCCATTGGGTTCGTTGTCGTTCCAAGCATAATAGGTGTCAATATAACCATTTATTTTAAATTTTCCATTCGATTCAATGTCAGTGGTATCAAGCGTTGCAGTATTTACCACCTGACTTTTTACAAAAAAAGTACTGAAATTTATAAAACATATTAATAATAAAATGCGTTTATGTTTAAAGTAATACATATTTGCCATCGAATAAATTATTTAAATAAATGAAAATTATAAAAACTATTTTTTACTTGCAAGCATTATTAATAATTAGCACTACAAGTTGTGCTCAAAACAAAACTAAAAAAACAAAAGAGACAAATAAAGTTATGAATACAGTTAACAATGATTCACTATCAACTGCAGTTTTTGGTGCGGGGTGCTTTTGGTGTGTAGAAGCCGTTTTTCAACAAGTAAATGGAATTGAGAAAATTGAAAGTGGTTACAGTAATGG
>CANGPW010000046.1 GCA_947456185.1 Bacteroidota bacterium
TGCGATTTCAATACATATTCTTCTAAATAATGGTGATGCCATAAACTGGCAATTCCATTGTTATTATTAAAACCATCCGATAATTGAACAAATCGTATATCATAATTTGCCGTTGGTAAAAAGATAATAGTGGGAAATAAATTAATGGAATTGGCATCAAATTCTTGATTTACATTACTTGGTCGCCAGTCGCGGCCATTTGCATCGGCACGCAATTGAACAAAAAATCTTGAAGCAGTAACATCATAACTAAAACGTTTATTAACCGATTGTTTGTAGTTAATTACTTGCATATAAGCATCGTGGGTAAATGTGTTTGCATTGTCCATTTGCTTACTAAAATTATATTGGAATCCGGGTTGAAAAGGAACGTCATTTCCAAATATTCTTAACATGTTAATGTCTTGGTTGATACTAATTGAACGCAATAAACTAAAGGTAAATTTTTTATTGTTTTTTAAATCGTAATTTACTTTTACAAATGCACTCCATCTATTGTCTTGAAAAGGACTAAAATTAGTATTACTATATAATGATGAAACAACTTGATTAGCGGGATTTCTGTAAAATTCATCGCTAAAAGAAGAACGCAAAGCAACTGAAAATTTAACTTTATTCTTCAAAGTTTTTTTCATAAAAGGACCACTTACATTTAGTTCAGCTACTTGACTATTCCAATTTGCTTTTGAAGATTTGTTAAATCCAAAATCATCTCTTTTGTAACTTGTATTTATTTCATATTTATCCCCACCACGCTTGGTTTTAGTGCTAATAACTCCTGATGTGGCATCACCCACATCAGCACCAATTCCTCCTGTTGTAATTTCAATTTCACTGATAGCATTTGACCCAATATCTAATCCAAAACCAGTACCTGAAAGTGGATCTGTAACATTTACTCCATCAATATAAGTTCCTGTTTCATAAGTTCTACCACCTCTAATGTTTACTCCTGCTGGCGATTGAACAACACCGGGTTGCGTATTTATAATTTGTTGTAATTGGCGCGAAGGTGCTAATTCTATATTGTCTTGACTAATGGTATTTACAGTTTGTGGTTTGTCAACGTCAATCAAAGGTTTTTTTCCTAAAATAACTATTTCATCCATATTGGTGCTGGCGGTTTGCATTTCAATGGTTCCAATATCAGTTGAAAGTCCAACTTTAACTTTTACTTCAGTTTTTAAAACTGTTTTGAATCCTAAATATTTTATTTCAATATTATATTCTCCAACTTTTATATTTTTTAAATTAAAAATACCTTCTGAATTAGTTTGAGTAGCATAGGAAGTACCTTTAACTACTATGGTAACACCAATGAGGGTTTCTTTATGTTTCGCATCTAAAATTTTACCAGTAATTAAACCAGTATTTTGAGCAAAACATGTATTATTAAATATAAAAAAAAGGATGATGATGTATAAAAATCTCATTTGGAAAATTATTTTAAAACGTGGCAAAATATAAATTTAAATTTTCTTTGCATAATTAAGTTTGCGTTGCTTAGTAAAAAAGCTATAAAATTATCATTTTCAATTCAATTATAAACAATATGGCATGGTTTTAGTAAAAAATGTTTAAGCTTGCATTGTAAAATTATAAAGTACTAAAAAATATGAAACGTATATTATTATTATTATTATTAATACCATTTATCAGCAAAGCAGATGTTTTTGATGATGTAGTACTAACCATTAAATCAAATAAAAGTGATGTTGTTTCAAAGTTTTTAAATGCAAATGTTGAAATAACATTATTGGAAACAGAAAGTCTTTGTAGTAAAGCACAAGCAGAACAAATGTTAAAAAAGTTTTTTGATACTTACCCCTCTAAAGTTATTAATATAAAGCACAGAGGTGCTTCGGCACAGGGTGCTAAATATGCCATTGCAACTTATGAAACAGAGTCAGGTTTAAAATTCAGGTTGTATATTTTTATGAAAAATAACTTGATTCATGAATTGAAAGTAGAGCGAGAATAGAATTTAAAACAAATTATATTTTTACAATATAATAGTTGTAATTTATGTTTTAAGTATGAAATTACTATAATTGTAATCTGTCAATTTGAGTAATTTATACCATAATGAATAAAAATATTTCTATTTTTTTTAATCCAATTAATTGGTTCAAAGCATACCAATACCACAAACAAAATGCAAATTACGATAAATCTTCTTATGATTTAGAGTTGTATTTATACGCTAAAATTTTAAAAAATGACATGCTCCATTGGGGTTATTTTGAAGATATAAACATTGCTCCAGACGCTATTTCGATAAAAGATGTGGAAGAAGCACAAATTAAATATGCTGAAAACATCATGAATTTAATTGATGATAAACAAGGCTTGGTTTTGGATGTTGGATGTGGAATGGGTGGTTTATCGGCTATGTTAAAACAAAACGGAATCAATGTAGAAGCATTGACTCCAAATGTGAATCAAAAAAACCATATTGAAACCAAATATCAAGGATTGATTTGTCACCATGCAAAGTTTGAAGACTTTAAATCGGAACAGAAATATAAAACCATTATTAATTCTGAATCGTTGCAATACATCAACTTAGATAGTGCAATAGAGCATGTTGATCAATTTTTGGAAGTTGGAGGAAAATGGATTATAGTTGATTATTTTAGAAAAAACCAAGATGGAATCAATAAATCAGGACATTTAGAAGAAAACTTTTTAAATAAAATAGCAAACAAAGGTTGGAAATTTACTTATGAAAAAGACATCACATTAAATGTGCTTCCAATGAGTAAGTTTATATATATGTATGCTGAACGTTTTTTAATTCCTCTAAAACATTTCGCTTTTGAAAAATTACGTTTTAAAAAAGCTTGGTTGTTTTATTTAACCGAAAACTTAAGAAGTGGCATTGATAAAAAAATGACTAAAGAATTTGCGGCCATTGACCCAGAAAAGTTTTTAAGAGAAAAAAAATACGCGATGTATGTAGTGGAAAGAAGCTAAATCTTACTTTAAAAAATACAAAAGAAGGACAACTTTATAATATAAGTTGTCCTTTTTTTTCTGCATATTGCAGACCTATTTTTACATCAAAAAAACTGAATGATTAACCAAGAATTGAATGAGCAATTATTAGCAATTGCGGAAACCTATGAAGCACCAATTTATGTGTATCATGCTGAAACAATTATTAAGCAATATGAAAAGTTAATCAATGCTTTTAAGCCATTAAATATTAAAATAAAGTATGCTTGTAAAGCTTTGAACAATAATGCTATTTTACAATTATTACAACAGCAAGGTAGTGGGTTAGATACCGTTTCAATCAATGAAGTTTACTTAGGTTTAAATGCAGGATTTTTACCAAAAGACATTATTTTTACACCTAACTGTGTAAGCTTTGACGAAATAGTTCAAGCAGTAGAATTAGGCGTTCATATTAATATTGATAATATTTCAATATTAGAACAGTTTGGAAGTAAATACGGACATTCAGTTCCATGTTGTATTCGCTTAAATCCGCATATATTAGCAGGGGGAAATAGTAAAATTTCTACAGGACATATTGATTCTAAATTTGGTATTTCGGTGTATCAATTGCGCCATGCATTGCGTGTGGTAAAATCGCATAACATTCATATCAACGGATTACACATGCATACTGGAAGTGATATTTTGGATGCAGGTGTATTTTTACAAGGTGCTGAAATTTTATTTGATTCGGCTAAAGACTTTACTGAACTTGATTTTATAGATTTTGGTAGCGGATTTAAAGTGGCTTATAAACCTAACGACATAACTACAGACATAGAAGAATTAGGCAAAAGTTTAAGTGAAAGATTTGTTGAATTTTGCAAAGAATATGGCAAAGATTTAGAACTTTGGTTTGAACCTGGAAAGTTTTTGGTAAGTGAAAGCGGCTATTTTTTAGTAAAAGCCAATGTAATAAAACAAACAACAGCTACTGTATTTGTTGGCGTTAATAGTGGTTTAAATCATTTAATTAGACCCATGCTTTACGATTCTTACCATCACATTATGAATATTAGTAATCCAAATGGTAAAGAAAGAATTTATACTGTAGTTGGATACATTTGCGAAACTGACACATTTGCTTGGGATAGAAAATTAAATGAAGTTTCGGAAGGCGATATTCTTTGCTTTTTAAATGCTGGAGCATACGGTATAACTATGAGTAGCAATTATAATGCACGATTTAGACCGGCAGAAGTATTAATTTATAAAGGCGTTCCGCATTTAATTAGAAAATGTGAAACAATGGCAGATATTACTAGAAATGAAGTTGCCATGGAATGGTAAATAAATTAAAAATATCCACAATAAATTTAGATTTAAATATTTGATTATAAATTACATGTAATTCATTTTATTAAATGTAGATAAATAATTAAAAATATTAAACTGTGTTTGCTAAATTGCATTCAACATATTTGGAACTGAATTTGACTTATTGCGAGTTAAATGAAAAAATTTTGGAATTACAACATGGAAGCTAAATTTTCACCAAGAGTAAAAGATGTAATAAGTTATAGCCGCGAAGAAGCCATTCGTTTAGGTCATGATTATATTGGAACAGAACACTTATTATTAGGCCTAATTAGAGAAGGCGAAGGCAAAGCTTTAAAAATATTAAAAGCCCTAGGCGTTGATAATTCTAGGTTAAAAAGAACCATTGAAGATTCAATTAGAAGTACTGCTAGTAACAATACAAATTTTGTAAATATTCCACTTACTAAGCAAGCTGAAAAAGTATTGAAAATTACTTATTTAGAAGCTAAAATTTTCAAAACAGATATAATTGGTACCGAACATTTATTGCTTTCTATTTTAAGAGATGAAGATAATTTAGCATCACAAATTTTATCACAGTTTGGAATTAATTACGATATATTTAAACAAGCTATTGAAAACAGAATTGATGAAGATTTTGATAGCCCTAAAAAGAATCCTAGAAATGAATTACCTGCTGACGAAGAAGATTATTATGCAGGCGCAGGTTCTGGAAGAGATTCAGATCGTAAGCAAGAATCAACTAGAAGAATTGATCCAAAGTCAAAAACTCCTGTATTAGATAATTTTGGAAGAGATTTAACCAAAGCTGCTGAAGAAGGAAAGATAGATGCAATTGTCGGTAGAGAAAAAGAAATTGAAAGGGTTTCTCAAATTTTATCTCGTAGAAAAAAAAACAATCCAGTATTAATAGGCGAACCAGGTGTTGGTAAAACAGCCATTGCCGAAGGTTTAGCGCTTAGAATTATTCAACGTAAAGTAAGTAGGATATTATTTAACAAAAGAGTGGTAATGCTTGATATGGCAAGCTTAGTAGCGGGAACAAAATACCGTGGACAGTTTGAAGAACGCATGAAAGCAGTAATGAATGAATTGGAAAAAAGTCCTGATGTGATTTTATTCATCGATGAAATTCATACCATTGTTGGTGCAGGTGGAGCAAGTGGAAGTTTAGATGCCTCTAATATGTTTAAGCCAGCTTTAGCGCGTGGTGAAATTCAATGTATTGGTGCTACTACATTAAACGAATATCGTCAGTATATTGAAAAAGATGGTGCTTTAGAACGCAGGTTTCAAATAGTAATGGTAGAACCTGCAACTCCTGCAGAAACTATTCAAATTCTAACAAATATTAAAGATAAATACGAAACTCATCATAGTGTTACTTATAACAAGGAAGCCATTGAAGCTTGTGTAAACATGAGCACGCGTTACATGGTTGATAGACATTTACCAGATAAAGCAATAGATGTTTTAGATGAAGTAGGTGCAAGAGTTCATTTAAGTAATATACATGTTCCTTCAGTTGTTATAGAATTAGAAAAGCAAGTAGAAGATATTAAGGTTGAAAAAAATCAAGTAGTTAAAAGTCAAAAATATGAAGAGGCTGCAAAACTGCGTGATAAAGAAAAACATTTGCTAGAGCAATTAGAAACTGAAAAAGCTAAGTGGGAAGAAGAATCGAAAAACCAACGATATGTTGTTGGTGAAGATGACGTAGCTGAAGTAATTGCGATGATGACAGGAATACCTGTAAAACGCATTGCACAAAGCGAAGGCGAACGTTTGTTAAAAATGGGCGAGGAGTTAAGCGGAAAAGTGATTGGTCAAGATGAAGCAATTAAAAAATTAGCAAAAGCTGTTCAAAGAAGTCGTTCTGGATTAAAAAATCCAAACAAGCCAATTGGCTCATTTATTTTCTTAGGTCCAACTGGAGTAGGAAAAACAGAAATGGTAAAAGTGTTAGCACGCTATTTGTTTGATACTGATGACGCCATGATTCGCATTGACATGAGTGAGTATATGGAGAAATTTGCTGTAAGCCGTTTGGTTGGAGCGCCTCCAGGATATATTGGTTATGAAGAAGGTGGTCAATTAACCGAAAAAATTAGAAGAAAACCTTATGCTGTTATTCTTTTAGATGAGGTTGAAAAAGCACATCCCGATGTATTTAATATATTATTACAAGTTTTAGATGAAGGTTTTTTAACTGATAGTTTGGGTAGAAAAATTGATTTTAGAAATACCATTATCATCATGACATCAAACATTGGAAGTCGTCAGTTAAAAGACTTTGGTGCTGGTGTAGGATTTGGAACTCCTAGTAAAGATGCAAATTCTCAAAAAGATTCTAAATTAATAATAGAAGCTGCATTGAAGCGTTTCTTCTCGCCAGAGTTTTTAAATAGAATAGATGATGTAATTGTATTTAATTCATTAGAAAAAGATTCAATTAATAAAATTTTAGATATTAATTTGGGTAAATTAGTAACTAGAATTGAAGAATTAGGATTTAAATTCACCATAACCGAAGCTGCTAAATCATTTTTAGCTGAAAAAGGATTTGATGCTGATTTAGGTGCAAGACCATTAGCAAGAACCATTCAAAAATATGTAGAAGATGGAATAGCAGAGCAATTGTTAATTCAGCAAACAGGTAATGGAGATACAATAGAAGTAGATTATGACAAATCAGTAACCGCTGATGAGTTAAAAATTACAACTATCAAAAAGAAAGAGAAAAAGAAAAAAGAAACTCCAATAGATAACAAAAAAGAAGAATAAAAATAAAACGCAATTCATTATAATGGGTTGCGTTTTTTGCTTTAAAAATTAATCCACATTTCGTTTAAAACATGTGGGTATTTTATATCCAAAACATGTATTATATTGATTATGTTTGAATGTTATCGGTTTTTATTATTTACAGACAAAAAATAGATGTAATTAACTTAAAAGCAGGTAGTTTTAAACCAATATAAAATGGCAGAAGACAGAATTATACCTATCAACATAGAAGATGAAATGAAAACCGCTTACATTGATTATTCAATGTCGGTTATTGTTAGCCGCGCCTTACCAGATGTGCGCGATGGTTTAAAGCCCGTTCACCGCAGGGTTTTATACGGAATGACAGATTTAGGCTTGGCCGCTAACCGTGCTCACAAAAAATCAGCACGTATTGTGGGTGAAGTTTTAGGAAAATACCATCCACATGGCGATACCTCAGTGTATGATGCCATGGTTCGTATGGCTCAATATTGGAGCATGCGTTATACTTTAGTTGATGGTCAAGGTAACTTTGGTTCGGTAGATGGAGATCCACCTGCAGCCATGCGTTATACTGAAGCACGCTTAAAGAAAATTGCAGAAGAATTATTGAACGATATTGAAAAAGATACCGTTGATTTTCGTCCTAATTTTGATGATAGTTTGCAAGAACCAACTGTTTTGCCAGCTAAGTTTCCAAATCTTTTGGTAAATGGTGCATCAGGAATTGCAGTGGGAATGGCTACTAACATGGCTCCTCATAATTTAACTGAGGTTATTAATGGTATTATGGAATACATTGATAACAGAGATATTACTATCCCTGAGTTAATGAAATTCATTAAAGCACCAGATTTTCCTACAGGTGGAATTATATACGGTTACGAAGGGGTAAAAGATGCCTTTGAAACTGGTCGTGGTAGAATTGTGATGCGTGCAAAAGCAATATTTGAAACCAGTAAAACTGGTAAAGACCAAATTGTTGTAAATGAAATTCCTTATCAAGTAAACAAATCAACGTTAATAAAACAAACTGCTGATTTAGTAAATGATAAAGTAATTGAAGGCATTAGCGATGTGCGCGATGAGAGTGATAGAGATGGAATGCGCATTGTTTTTGATTTAAAACGTGATGCAGTTCCTAATGTTGTTTTAAATAAATTATTTAAATTTACTCAACTACAAACTTCATTCAGTGTAAACAATGTATGTTTGGTAAAAGGTCGTCCTGAAATATTAAACTTAAAAGGATTAATTACCAATTTCGTTGCTCACCGTCATGAAGTTGTTGTTAGAAGAACACAATATGAATTAGCGGAAGCAGAAAAAAGAGCACATATTTTAGAAGGATTATTAATAGCTTTAGATCATTTAGACCAAGTCATTAAATTAATTCGTGATTCTCAAACGCCTGATGAAGCTAAAAATGGTTTAGTTGAAACTTTCAAACTTTCAGAAATTCAAGCAAAAGCAATTTTAGATATGCGTTTGCAACGTTTAACTGGATTGGAACGTGATAAAATTAAAGCAGAATTTGATGAGCTAATGAAAACAATTGCTCATTTGAATGAAATTTTGAACAACGAAGCAATGCGTTATCAAATTATCAAAGACGAATTAACTGACATGCGCGATAGATATGGCGATGAAAGAAGAAGCGTTATTGAAATGGTAGGTAATGAAATGAGCATGGAAGATTTAATTCCGGATGATGAAGTGGTAATTACTATTTCGCATTTGGGATATGTAAAACGTACATCATTAAGTGAATACCGTACCCAAGCCAGAGGCGGAAGAGGAAGCAGAGGAGTAGCCAAACGTCAAGAAGATTTTGTAGAACATATATTTATGGCTACAAACCATAACTATTTATTGTTATTTACTGAACAAGGTCGTTGTTTCTGGTTACGTGTATTTGAAATTCCAGAAGGTGAAAAAGCAACCAAAGGTCGCGCTATTCAAAACTTAATAAATATTCCTGTTGAAGATAAGGTAAAAGCATTCTTAAATGTGAAGAGCTTAAGCGATCCTGATTATATCAATCAAATGAATGTAATTATGGTAACCCAACAAGGTACCATTAAGAAAACTACTTTAGAGGCATATAGCCGTCCTCGTTTGAATGGTATTAACTCTATGAATGTTCGTGAAGGAGATCAATTAGTAGAAGCTAGATTAACAAATGGAACTTGCGAAATGGTAATAGCAAGTAGAAATGGTAAGGCCATTCGTTTCAATGAAAGTACAGTTCGCCCAATGGGAAGAAGTGCTACTGGTGTTAGAGCCATTCGTTTGGCTGAAGGAGATGAAGTAATTGGAATGGTTTCAATTGAAGATCCTAAAGTAACTAATGTTTTAGTTGTTTCTGAAAATGGAATGGGTAAACGCAGTGAAGTAGAAGATTATAGAATTACCAACCGTGGAGGTAAAGGTGTAATGGCCATGAATGTTACCGAAAAAACTGGTAAATTAGTTGCTATTAAAGATGTGGATGATACCATGGACGTAATGATTATAAACAAAAGTGGTATTACCATTCGTTTAAGCATGAAAGATTTAAGAGTAATCGGACGTGTAACACAAGGTGTTCGTTTAATTAATATTGGTGGTAAAGATGAAATAGCAAGTGTTGCTAAAATCAACTATATACCTGGCGATGATGATGATGATGTAATTGAATTAGACGAAAACGGTAACCCAATTATTGTTGAAAAAATAATTGAATTAGATGAAGATGGAAATCCAATTATTATTGAAGCATTAACCAGTAAGTTAATGGATGAAATAGTGGATAGAGCAATGGATGATGCTGAAATTAATCCAATTACTGACGAAGAAGAAGAAGAATCTGAAGAAGATGAAACTCCTCCAGCGGAATAGTATATTTAATTAGTTGGTGTTGAAACTAACCACAGTTAAAAATAAAAAACCTTCAAGTTGTAAAAAATTTGAAGGTTTTTTTGTGTTTTTAACCGTCTGAAGCCATTCCCACTGATATCCGCGGCTAAATCGTCTGACGGTGGTTTCATACGCAACGGAATAATTAATTCTATTAAAACCAAAAAGTCATATATTAAGTTACCTTGTGCCAAGTCTGTCATTTCAGGCAAATGAAGGCAGCATGGAACTTATTTTTGAAGACTTAATAAGCAGTTTTATTGAAACAAATATTGGTATATCTAATCACTTTTTAAGTTTAGAATTAGCCAATAACCTCAAACAAAATTTAATATTACTTCACCATAATAAATTACTTATAGCAGCAGGAACCGGCAATGCTGATAAGCTTTCGTATAATACAGCTGTAAGAAGTGATGCTATTTATTGGCTTGACAAAAGCCATAACAATCCATTTGAAAATGAATTTCTACTTCAAATTGAAGATTTTATAAAATACCTAAATATTAGTTGCTATGCTGGAATTACAGCTTATGAATTTCATTATTCTTACTTTGAAATTGGCAGTTTCTTTTTAAAACACTTAGACCAATTTAAAAACAATTCGAGTAGAAAATATTCACTCATTAGTTATTTAAACAACGATTGGCAAGCACTTGATGGTGGTGAATTATTGATACACCAAAGCCCAAATAATCAAATGATTTCGCCTACTCAGGGCAAAACAGTTTTGTTCAAAAGCAATGAACTTTTTCATGAAGTTTTGTTAACCAATAAAACAAGAATGAGCGTTACAGGATGGTTGAAAGGGAATGGATAAATGTTGGATTGGGAGATGAGCGCTGGGAGATGAGGTCTTCGGCAGGCTCAGACTGACAAATATTTATATATAATTGGAGATGAGCGCTGGGAGATGAGGTCTTCGGCAGGCTCAGACTGACAAATATTTATATATAATTGGAGATGAGCACTGGGAGATGGGTTTTTAAGATTTTTAATACTTCATATTTCATCATTCACACTTCATCATTCATAAATCATAATTCTTAATTCATACCGCTCATTTCTTAACTCTCAGTGCTCAATTCATACTTCATCATTCATACTTCAAATAAAAAAACAAGACAAAAAACTATCTTTTTCTGTGACCGCAATCATAATCTTTAAGTATTTATGGTCATACTTTTGTTGCGTGTTACAAAGCATTTTTAATAAATTTCTTCCTATATGTTATTTACCCTTCATTGTTATTTCATGCAATAACAGTAACACCTCCAATATTGCTAGTAAATTAGTAAATAACGCTGATACTATATTTGGATTAACAGCAGCGATGGCAAATATAAAAAGTGGAAAATACATTCCACTTTATGGCAGAGACTCACAATTAGTAACTATTAATTCATTTCAAATGGATATACTGCCAGTTACGAATGCTCATTATTTGACTTTTGTAAAAACAAATAAACGTTGGAGAAAGTCGAATATCAAAAAGGTTTTTGCTGATGGTAATTACCTCAATCATTGGAAAAACGACACCACCATTGGCAATGAAATGAATGCAAACAGTGCCATCACAAATGTAACTTGGTTCGCTGCAAAAGCCTATTGCGAATGCCAAGGTAAAAGAATACCAACTGTTGATGAATGGGAATATGTTGCCATGGCAAATGAAAATATTGCAGATGCAAGAAAAATAACATCATCTAATCAGCAAATATTGGCATGGTACGAAAAACCAAATACCAGTAAAAACCCTGTTGGTCAATCTGTAAAAAACTATTGGAGTGTTTATGATTTACATGGTTTGATATGGGAATGGACAAGCGATTTTAGTTCCATCTTTTTAACCGATGAATCAAAGAATGATTCAAGTACCAACAAAAAGATGTTTTGTGGAAGTGGTAAATTTACCAAAACCGATTTAATGAATTATGCTGCTTATATGCGTTATGCATTTAGGGAAAGTTTAAAAGCAAATTATTCTTTGCAAAATTTAGGTTTTAGGTGTGTAAAAGATTCAATGATTAACAATGAAAAATAAAGCAATACAGTTTATCATAATCATTTTATTTTTTAAAAGTATTACAGCTTGTAAAAATAATAGTAATGGCAATACTGAAACTGTTTTAGATTCTGCATATACCACAGAATCAATTTTTAATTTAACAGGAAATTGGCATACGCAAAACAACGAAACCATTACACTGAGTTTGTTAAAAGGAAAAACTTTGGTAATGGTAATGATTTACACCAGTTGCAAAGCAGCATGCCCACGTTTGGTAGCCCAAATGAGAGACATAGAAAATAAAATACCTACGGATAAATTAGATCAATTAAACTTTGTATTGATAAGTATAGACCCAGAAACTGATGATCCCAAAAGATTAAAAGCATTTGCAATTGCTAATAACATGAACGCTTCTCATTGGACTTTTTTACAAGGAACTAAAAAAAGTGTGCAGGAATTTGCCAATGTTTTATCGGTAAAATACAAACAAATCTCACCCATGGATTTTTCACATTCAAATACCATCAGTGTGTTTAATAACAAAGGGGAATTAATACATCAGCAAGAAGGTTTGGGTGTTAACAATAAAGAAACAATAACAACAATTTTAAAGGAAATAGCATAAAATAATAGAGAAAGAAAAAATGGAAAACACAGATTTACAAGAACAAAAAATAGCAGACATTGTAGCGTTAAATATTCAAACAGCTCATGTTTTTAAAAAATACGGAATCGACTTTTGTTGTGGAGGAGGAATAACTATTCAAAAAGCTTGCGAAAAGAAAAAAATTGATATCAATTTAATTATGCAAGACTTGAAAAATATTGATACAAAGGTTTTGCAATCGCAAAATTACAATAACTGGGAACTTGATTTTTTAACTGATTTTATAATTAACACACACCATGTATATGTTATAGAATCGTTAGGATTAATAGATGCTTATGCCACTAAAGTAGCAAAAGTTCATGGCGAACATCATCCTGCTGTTATCAAAATCAAGGAGCTTTTTGATTTAGTAGCCCAAGATTTATCAAGCCACATGAAAAAAGAAGAATTGATATTATTCCCATATATAAAAAGATTGGTGGTTGCTAACAGAGAAAATATAAATATAGACAAATCACAATTTGGTTCAGTAAATAATCCAATTAAATTGATGGAAGAAGAACATGAAATAGTTGGAAATTTATTAAAAGAAATTGCAGTTTTAAGTAATAACTACAATCCGCCAGCATGGGCTTGTAATACTTTTAAAGCGTTGTATGCAAAGCTTGATGAGTTTGAACAAGATTTACATATTCATATACATTTAGAAAACAATATTTTGTTTCCAAAAGCCGTTGCTATGGAAACAAAATATTTTCATTAATTGATACTATTTACAAATTCATAAAATGATAGGTTGAAGCAATCATGCTATAACCTATTATTCTTCTTCTGTTCTACCTGATTTCATGTCGAACATGCTACTCATTAAATCTTTAAATTCAAAGCCGCTGTTTAGTTGATGTTTACTTAATTGGCTGAATTCGGAAAGTCCGTGTAACACAAATTCCATCATTAAAAATTCATCGGCTTTACTTAATTTTCCTAATGTAGCTTTTACCAATTCTTTCAAACCTTTTACTTTACTTAATTCCGTTTCATAATTTCTGTCATTAGCAGTCGATAAAATACTGATCATGTCACCATCGTTGAACCAATTAATAATTTCGGAATAAGGATTTGGTTTTTTTGATTTCTTTGCTTTTTCAGGATTCGCAAATTGCTCGGTAAATAATGTTCTAATGGCTTTGCCAATTAAATTCTGTGCCACATGATTGGCGCCTTCTAATTCTCCTTCATATACCAATTCTACTTTGCCAGTAATATTTGGCAATACACCAAATAAATCAGCAATTCTAATATGGGTTTTACTTTCGCCATTTAACAACATTCTGCGTTCAGCAGCACTGAACAAATTTTCCATGGCACTGATAGTTAAACGAGCAGAAACGCCACTTTTCTGATCTACCAATTCACTCTGGCGTGCTTCCATGGCTATTTGTTCTACCAAATTATACATTAATTCATTGACAGAAATAGCTGCTTTTTGCGCTGGTTTAATGGCTGCTTCTTGTTTAGTAATGGTTTTTGATATTTCGATTGTTTTTGGATAATGCGTTAATATTTGACTATCAATCCTGTCTTTTAAAGGAGTAACAATACTTCCCCTATTGGTATAATCTTCGGGATTGGCGGTAAACACAAACTGCACATCTAAAGGCAAACGCAATTTAAAACCACGAATTTGCAAATCGCCTTCTTGTAAAATATTAAACAATGAAACTTGAATCCTGGCTTGTAAATCGGGTAATTCATTGATCACAAAAATGCAACGATGACTACGAGGAATCAATCCAAAATGAATTACTCTTTCATCGTTATAATGTAACTTGAGTGAGGCTGCTTTTATTGGATCCACATCGCCAATTAAATCGGCAATGTTCACATCGGGTGTTGCCAATTTTTCGGTATAACGTTCATTGCGATGCATCCAAGTTATTGGCGTTTTATCCCCTTTTTCTGCTATTAAATCAATGGCATAACGGCTTAAAGGTTCCAACGGATCATCATTCACTTCTGAACCTTCTACTACAGGAATGTATTCATCTAATAAATTAATCATCAGCCTTGCGATTCTTGTTTTTGCTTGTCCGCGTAAGCCTAATAATATAATGTTGTGTTGCGATAAAATGGCGGTTTGTAATTGTGGTAAAACAGTTTCATCATATCCTTGAATTCCTTCAAATGGATTGGTTCCACCTTTTAAAAATGCAATCAAATTAGTACGCATTTCCTCTTTTACACTTTTGGGTTTATATCCGCTTGCTTTTAATTGTGCTATTGTTGTTATGTTCATGTTTTTTATTGAAAGATTACAAGGTTTTAAAGATTGTAATCGTTTATGTTTTTTTATTTCCGTTGGTTACACTTCGACAAGCTCAGTGACCGCAAAGGGCCATACATCTTTTGTTTATTGTTTTCCTCGACTTCTCTCAGGATGACAATTTCACAAATTTTTATCACCCTGAGCGTAGTCGAAGGGCAAAATTTATTTCACCGCTTTCCGTTTCCCACGTTCAAAGTCTTCAAATATAAAATCGCCTAAACCGTTTAATCCGCTAAAGTATGCTTTGCCATTATTTACTTGCGTAAATTCTCTTACAAATTGCTGTAAATAAGGATCGGTAGCAATCATAAAAGTAGTAATAGGAATATTTATTCTCCTGGCTTGTGCGGCCATGGTTAAGGTTTTATTGATTACTTTTCTATCCAAACCAAAACTGTTTTGATAATAGCCATTGCCTTCTTTCAAACAAGTTGGCTTGCCATCAGTAATCATGAATATTTGTTTGTTGGCATTTTTTCTTCTTCGTAATATATCCATGGCTAATTCCAAACCTGCATAAGTATTGGTATGGTATGGTCCTACTTGTAAATAAGGTAAATCTTTTACTTCTATTGGCCAAGCATCATTACCAAAAACAATGATGTCTAAAGTGTCTTTTGGGTATTTAGTTTTAATTAATTCGGCCAATGCCATGGCTACTTTTTTAGCAGGCGTAATGCGGTCTTCACCATATAATATCATGCTGTGACTGATGTCAATCATTAATACCGTAGATGTTTGAGTTTTAAAATCGCGTTCCCGAATTTCTAAATCATTTTCGGTTAAATTAAAGTGTTCTATTCCATGATTTACTTGTGCATTATGCAAACTTGCAGTCATGTCTATTTGGTCTATATGGTCGCCAAAACTATATTTGCGAATATCGCTATTGGTTTCATCGCCCATGCCTGTAAACTTGGTTTTATGATTACCAGGTCCGCTTTTTTTCAATTTACCAAAAACTTCTTCTAAGCTCTTTTTTCGAATGGTTTGATTGGTTTTTCCTGTTGGAGAAAAATCGCCATTCACTGGATTTTCTTTTACAAAACCTTTGTCTTTTAAGTCTTGTATAAAATTTCCCATTCCATATTCATGATTGGTAAAATGATGTTTCCTATCTACTTCATTCATCCAATCTAAAGTTTCGGCCACGTCACCGTTTGTATGTTGCATCATTTGCAAAAACAATTCTAGCATTTGATCAAATAAAGTACCTATGGTATTATTGGGAATATATTTTGAAAATAAGAAACCTTTCATGATGTTTATTTACTAGCGGTAAATTTATAGATAGTAATTCAAAAAAAGGCTATTTTGTTTTAAATAAATAAAAAAATATTTTCTCACTTTATAATCAATCACATAAACTAAATTAATAGGCAATACTTGTCACGCAGGGCGTGAGGCAATTTGTCATCCTGAGCTTGTCGAAGGAAGCAATAGGAAATGGCAATATGCAATTAACACCAAAACAATTAAACACTTAAACACCTAAACTTAAACACCTAAACACCTAAACACTTAAACACCTAAAAACTTAAACACCTAAAAACTTAAACACCTAAAAACTTAAACACCTAAAAACTTAAAACATAAAACCATACATTTGTCCCATGCTTAAAACTATTTATACCACCGCATTATTATCTTTTATATTTATTGCAAACGCACAACAAAATTTGAGCGTAGCTTTTTACAATCAAGAAAATTTATTTGACACCATTAATGATCCAAACAAAAACGATGAAGAGTTTTTACCCGAAGGAAAATATAAATGGAATACTGAAAAATATAAAAATAAACTGAATCACATGGCACAAGTGATAGCCAGTATGAATGAAGGCAAAGGCGTTGATTTTATTGGCATGTGTGAAGTAGAAAGTATCAATCCTTTAATTGACTTAACTAGAAAAACGATATTGAAAAATTTTGCTTATAAACCTATATTTTTTGAAGGTGAAGATGAACGAGGAATAGACAATGCATTTTTATACAAAAGTAGTTTAGTAAAAGCGGCTACCGGAAAAACTTTTGCTATAGACCGTGAAGGTTTAGATGGCGACCATACCAGAAATATATTATTGGCAGAAATTACCTTATTGAATAATGAGAAAATTTATTTCTTAGTAAACCATTGGCCAAGCCGCAGAGAAGGAGAAGACGAAAGCGAATTTAAACGCAAGTTTGTGGCTAGTGAAGTGCGTAAAATATGTGATGGTATTTATAAAATGAATCCTAAAGCTAATATTATAGTAATGGGCGATTTAAACGATGAACCTACTAACTTGTCGGTTATTACTTCACTTGGTGCTACAGGAGCAATGACAAGAACCAAAGACAATTTATTATTTAATACCATGTATGCTTTGGCAATGGACGGACAAGGAAGTCATAAATATCAAGGTAAATGGGGCATGTTAGATCAAATTATTATCAGTGCTAATTTGTTAAACGAAAATTCGAAAGTGCAATATGTGAAGGAATCTGCGCAAGTTTATAAAAAAGATTTTATGCTGGAAACTGCTGAAAAATATAAAGGAAACCCTTTTAGAACTTTTGTTGGCAATAAATATTTAAATGGTTATAGCGATCATTTGCCAGTGATGATATATTTGAAAATTGGGAAGTAAGTTTTGGGAAATGAGAAATGGGATGTGGGATGTGAGAGATGGGAGATGAGATTTGGGAATTGAGATATGGGAGATGGGATGTGGGATGTGGGATGTGGGAAAGAAGAGACTACGTGACGATTATTTTTTTCATGCTACAAGCATCTCCCTTGTTTAGGAGTTTGTAAGCTAATGGAATGGCGCTAAAAAACGAGAAATATTTTTACGGAATGACTTTTAAATTGGTTCATACTTTTGTCCTCGGTTGGTGTCCTCACCAACCGAATTTGAGTAATTGGTGAGTGCCAATAACTATCGGCAAACAAGCACTGATAAGTTTTGTTGGGTTGAGACAATAATTTATTGTCATGGTGAGCTTGCCGAATCCAGACACATGAGTTGACTAATAAGCAAAACCATACAAAAATGTCATGCTGCAAGCATCTTCTTGGCTATAACTGATTATTTGCCATTAGCTAACTTGGTTGCCAAACAAGGAGATGCGCTGCATGACGAATCCTTTGAGAGATTGCTTTCCCGCTTTGGCGGGACAGGCTGTTCCTCGCAATGACTAACCAACAAAATCCTCCAAATCCTTGAATCCTGATTCAGACAAGTGCGGGAAAAAACCCTTCCTAAAAAGGAAGGGCAGGGTAGGTGTTATTAATTTGTTGGTGTCGCTACGCTATAACACCAACAACTGGCAACTACATTCATTTTAAATCCGTAGATCGCTGTGCTAACTTTAAGCATATTTGTTTGAAACACACCCCGGCCTTTGGCCACCCCTCTGAGAGGGGAATTTGAAACATCGTAAAACAAAATCCTCCAAATCCTTGAATCCTGATTCAGACAAGTGCGGGAAAAAACCCTTCCTAAAAAGGAAGGGCAGGGTAGGTGTTATTAATTTTTTGATGACGCTACGCTATAACACCCTTTAGACTTGCGGTGAGAATAAAATATATTATTTTATTTTTCTTTTTAGTGACACATACCTTGCTCTATTCAATTATTACGAGCATGGAACAAAATTATTGATATGCACATCTAATCAAATGATTACATTTTTTATTTAATTTTTAGTAAAAAAGAAAAAGTTATCAATATTTTTACATTAAAATGACATTATGCTTTTAAATATAAACACTAAAAATTTCCGATTACCTTGTTTTTCAGTTTATTACAATAAAAAACATTGTTCAAATATTCTTATAACTAATTGATAAAAAAATTAACTATGCACATTAGTTTAAAAGACAGTTGTTTTCCTGATTTTTATTCGTTATTCGTAATTCGAACATTTCAAATCAAATGTTTATTGAAGCATGTAAAAATGAATTTTAAAAGCAATAATTGAATTTTTAAAAAAATAACAACTATTCCATAACCAAGACTTAACATTTTAAATACACCAATTATATTAATTTGTAAATATAAATTAGCACTTAAAAAAAAAAATATACATATGATACACTTGTACAAACAAAATACTTTAATTAGTAAAAATTATTGGGCGATGAAGGGGTTGGCGCTGTTGGTGTTGGTGATGATGGGGGGAAAAGGGGAAGTGATGGGGCAATTGAGTATTACTACTAATTCTGCAGTTACACAAAATTTTGATGGATTACCAAGTACCGGAACAGCTTTAAGTCAATCAGGTGGAATATTTTCATCAGGCTGGTCTTTTTTAGAGAGTGGAACAAATGCAAATTTGACATATGAAACAGGGACTGGTTCTTTAAATTCAGGGAATACTTATTCTTTCGGAATTGCTGGAACAAATGCTGTTACCGATAGGTCTTTAGGTATACTACAAAGTGGTTCTTTATCTTCAATTTTAGGATTTAAATTTACCAATAATACAGGTTCAACTATTACATCAATGACTATTGGTTACACTGGCGAAGTCTGGAGACTTGCAGCTGCTTCAGATGCATTTGCTTTTTCCTATCAAACTGGAAATGTTGCTTTAAATGTAGCATCCGGTTGGACAACTGTTGCTGGTTTAGCATTTACAACACCTTTAACAGGAACGGCTGCTGCTGTTGATGGAAACGCTACTGCCAACAGAACCGTTAAATCACCTCTTACAATCACTGGTTTGTCAATTACCAATGGCACTACTTTTACATTAAGATGGGTTGATGGAACTGGAGGCTCTTCCGCAGGCTTTGGAATTGATGATTTTAGTATAACATTACCTGCCTCTACCTCAGCCCCAAGCGCACCTACAATTACATCAATTACTTCAAGTAATCAACAATTATCTGTTGCGTTTACAGCAGGTAGTGATGGAGGTTCAGCTATTACAAATTATAGTTATTCGACTGATGGCGGGACCTCTTACTTAACAAGACAAACAGGTACAACTGCTTCACCAATTGTTATTACTACTTTATCATCAGACGGAACAACAGCTTTGACAAATGGTACTAGCTATAACGTGCGAATAAAAGCTGTAAACGCAATTGGTGATGGTACTGCTACTTCAAGTACAGCAGCAACACCTGCAACAATTCCAAGCGCTCCAACAATTGGTACTGCAACTTTTTCTGGAAATACAGCAAACGTGACTTTTACAGCACCGGCAAATGGTGGTTCTACAATTATATCGTATACAGCTACTTCATCCCCGGATGGAATTACTGGCACCTTAACTCAAGCTGGTAGTGGTACTATATCTGTTTCGGGTTTGACTTTAGGTCAAGCTTATACTTTTACGGTTACTGCTACCAATGCAATTGGAACAGGAAGTGCAAGTAGTGCTTCCAATAGTATAACTCCAAATTATAGTTTAACTCCAAATTATTGTACACCAACATCAGGCACAACATCTAATGGTATCACAAATGTAACTTTTAATACAATCAATAATACTACAACTGGATCAGGTGCAGGTGGTTTTAATGATTACACCTCATTCTCAACAACACTAACTCAAGGAAGTACATACAGTTTGAGTGTCTCTGTAAACACAGGTGGTAATTATACAAATTATCAAAAGGTTTGGATTGACTGGAATCAAGATGGAGTTTTTAATACAACAGCTGGAAATGCTAATGGATTAGGAGAAGAGTATTCACTAGGTACAGCTATTAACCAAACAAATGGAATAAGTAGTTTATGTCCACTTAGCGTAACAGTACCCTCAGGGGTAAGAATAGGTTCTACACGAATGAGGGTTTCTTCTAACTATAATGGATATACGACTTCATGCGCTACAACAATAGATGGTGAATTTGAAGATTATACAATAATTTTTACAAATAATATTTGGACTGGTACAACCTCAAATAGTTGGAACACTTCAACTAATTGGAGTTTAGGTAGAGTTCCATTAAGTACTGATTATGATTATATTACTATTAGTTCTGGTTCTCCTGAAATGGATGTTGATTATACATTGGCATCAGGCAGAACACTTACCATTAGTGGAACTGGCTCATTAACTATCAATCCAACAAAAACATTAACCATTGCTGGTACTGCAGATTTTGGTGGCAAATTGGTAACTGTAAAATCAGATGCCACTGGCAGTGGTTCTATAGGACAAATTACTGGAACCTTAAACAATGCAAGCAATGTAAATGTAGAACGTTTTATTCCATCTTCAACCAGAAGATACCGTTTTTTATCTAGTCCTGTTAGCAA
>CANGPW010000047.1 GCA_947456185.1 Bacteroidota bacterium
CCATCGCCAGCAGGTTTAAAATTGGTGGTCATTCCACCTGGATCAGAACCATGGTTAGGCTCAGTTAAACCAAAGCAACCTAACATATCGCCTTTGGCTAATTTGGGTAAATATTTATGTTTTTGTTCTTCGCTACCAAATTTATAAATTGGATACATGACCAAACTTCCTTGAACAGAAGCAGTAGAACGAACACCCGAATCGCAACGCTCTAATTCTTGCATCATGATACCGTAGGTAATATAATCCATTCCACCACAACCATATTCTATTGGTAATTGCGGAGCATAGCAACCCAAATCACCTAATTGCTTTACCATAAAAAGTGGGAAAACAGCTTTTTGAGCCACGTCTTCTATAATTGGCGACAATTCTTTTCTAACGTAATCGCGCACTGCGCTGCGAATTAATTTATGTTCTTCACTCAATAATTCATCCAATAAATAATAATCGGGATGGTTGTAAACATCTTGCTTGTTAGCTCTTGTAAATTCTTGTGAGTTTGTAGTCATGTTTTTTATTTTACTTATTTCTTGGTTGCCTTGCAATAAAATTCATGCAACTAATAAAGATTTTTTATTACGGTGCGAAAGTAGTTTTTTTGTTTATTATTATAACAACCATGAAAGTACAAACTTGTTTAGAAAATCTTGAATTTTTTGCATACCACGGAATGTATGATTTTGAAAAAGTAAATGGTGGCAAATTTAGGGTGGATATTACGTTGACCGAAAATGTGGCCGACAATAAAAACTATGGGCTTATTGGTGATGTGCTCGATTATGAAAAGGTTTTTGCCATTGTAAATTCTGAAATGGAAATACCCAGAGATTTCATTGAAACAGTGGCTCATAGTATCATTACAAAACTAAAAACTGACTACAATCATTTAGAAAATATAAGTGTTAAAATCACTAAATACAATCCTGCAGGACAATTTGATGGAGGAAATGCAAGTGTGCGTTTGAGTGTTTAGGTGAAGGTTGATTGTTGATGGGTTGATTGGTTTTTGAACTTTGACAAGATATTTTGTAGAGACGTTTAATTAAACGTCTTTACTTTGCAAACAAAAACTTTCAGGTTTTAAAATTACGCTCGCATCTTGCGAGTTTGAGTTTATTTAGCGTACATCTTGACCATATATATTTTTTAAAATCCACTTTTTTTTCTTCTTACTTTTTTCATTGACAAAAAAGTAAGCAAAAAGTCTAGACAATAAAAAGCTACCCTACCACAAGGCTTGAAGCACGGCCCGCTTTATTGTCTGCCCCACGCTCGCCACAATACGGACATTATTTAAAGGTACAAGCATGTTTTTATTTCCGCACTTAACAGCAACTCCCAAGAAGCGAGCGAGTGCGGAGTCCAACATAACCATATATACTTTTTCAAAATCCACTTTTTTCTTCTTTCTTTTTCCATTGCTGAAAAAGAAACAAAAAAGCTAGACAAAAAGAAGCTTCCACGCTCAAGGCCAACGCTGACCCGCATTTTTGTCGGGCTAACGCTCGCCATAATACGGGCATTATTTAAAAGTATAAAGCATGTTTTTTATAATAACGGAAGTTTTATTCTCCAATTACTACAAACGATTTCCTTGACACATCTCCATCTTTTCTACCAATAATTATGTTATAAGTTCCAGCTTGTAAATGCATCTCTGAGATAGAAATAGTATTATCATTGCCACTCAATTTATAAAGCGTTTCATAAACAGTTCGTCCTAACATATCTACTATGGTAATTGTACCATTTTTATCAGCTGTGTTTTTTAGTTGAATAGTAAAATTACCGTTATTAGGGTTAGGGTAAAGAGAAATTTGTTGATTATTAATTATAGAATTATTAATTCCCACAGAAGCACTTTGACCTATATATACATTTTTAGTAATGCTACCTGCTGTAACAGTAACCAATGCATTTCTATTAAGCCCAGTATTATTAATTGAATTTATTACGTTAAAGTTACCATTTCCGCTTCCAGTAACAGTACTTACTCCACACCAACTTTGGTTACTACTAACTGTCCAACTTCTATTACTACTTACTTGCACCGTATTTAAACTCGCACCAAATGAGGTATTGATTGAGTCTTTATCCAATGATAATACATCGGCAGTTGTAAAGCTATCTTGATTTATTGTAAGTGTTTTAGTAATTAAACCTGCTGTAAAGGTTAGTAAAGCAGTACGAGGAAGTCCTGTATTAGCAGCTACCGTTATATTTATACTATCATTTCCTATTCCTGCATTTTTATTAAGTGTAACCCACGATTGATTTGAAGTTAATGCCCAACTTCTATTGCTAGTTATATTCACTTTATTTATACCTCCTAATGAAGTATTATTAATTGTTTGCGGATTAATTTGCAATGCATCAGCTGGTCCAACTTCTGATTTGAAATTATAAGGTAAGGACCATTGAACCAATGAAAGTGTAGTGTCCGACAATAACCTAAATCCGGCAGCAATTGCCAAGTTTAAGTCAAAGTTGTTTCTTGGTGCTCCATAACTATAGTCAAATACAAAGTCCATGGCTGGTTTTGTGTTAACTGAACTTGTATCAATTGAAGTCGGTTTTCCAAAAGCTAAATTCCACCAGGTATTATTCATTACCGTATCATTTACACCTTTAATATTGTTCCAAATATTTATTCCAATAAAATTGTTATGGTTCAATAATGTTCCTTTTACATATTGTGCATTTTTATCCGATACATTATTTAGCCATGGATAAAACTCAATGGTTTCGCCTAATTCACAGGTATCATTATTGTTACCATGACTATCTGGGTTATTATCATCGTCTATAGTTAAAGCAGTATTTGGAGAATAATTTAAAGGCGCTATTGGAATAGATAAACAACCAGTGCTAAATTGAGTTGCGCTTTCTTCCACAACAAAATCTAGATATAAATTACTTCCTTTTGGAGTAGTAGGGTTAATATATACTTCAAACTCATCGGCCGACCATACTTTACCATTGTAAGCTATATTATTCAATGCTGCTATGCTATCTTTAATAGTTAAGTATGGACTATTGCTTCTTACTTTACAAAATCCATTTACAATGGATTGACCATTTATTTTTTTATTTTTACTTTGTATTTTGAACCTAAAATATTTGCCCGCATCTGCATAGTTTTTAGGATTATTTGAATTAGGATTAATATTTAGTGGCAAATCATAATTATAATATTGGCTAAAATTAGTAGCACTGCTTTGGTCAAGCATGGCTATATTAGTGATGGGTACTTGAGTATTTACATTTGGAGTATTTAACACCTTAATGCTTTTAGTTACACTACAATTATTGGCATCGGTGGCAGTAACTTGATAAGTATCTTCCTTTAATCCAGTAGCTGTTTGTGTTATTTGATTTCTTGCATTTGAACTCCACAAATAAGAATATGGTGAAGTTCCATTTGTTACCAATATACTTGCGGTTCCATTTCCATTTGCACTACAAATTGTACTTTTAGAAGATGATGTAGTTGCGTCTAATTGATAAATTCCAAAATCTTTTTGAGTGGTATCTCTACAACCATTATTGCTTTCACTAATTAACAAAATATAATAATTACCTGGACTTGTAAAAACTTTATTGTAAATTGAATTGGTTGAAGTATCTACAGGATTTCCATTTGAAGCATTGTAAACTAGCCATGTTCTTTTAGTAATACTTCCACTTGATATGGTGGAAGTTTCAGTACAAATAATGTTATTATTGTTTAAACATTGCTGCCAATTATTAATTGTACAGCTTGCAACTGGACTGGGATTTACAGTAATTGTTTTTACAATTGAATCCTTACAACCATAACTGCTGGTTGCAAGTAATTTAACTGAAAAAGTATTTGCAGTTGAATATGTTTTAGTTGGATTTGCAAGCAAAGAAGTATCGCTGATTCCATTTCCAAAATTCCATTTTCTTAAAAATGTGCCTGAAGAAATAGTTGTAGTATCAGTATAAATAAAACTATTTCCATTTAAACATTGAATTGAATTATTAATTGTAAAACCTATGAATGGCTTGGGTCTGACTATTCCACTTACACTTATATTTTGAGAAGTGGCATTTGGTGCGGAACAAACTATATTCCCGCTTGGAGAGCCAACAGCTAATGACGTTAGCCTAACATATATAGCAGTACTGTTTATTATACCAGAAATGGGCTTTAATTTTATGCTATTAGTAAAGTCACTTACACTAGAATTATAAATTTCAAATCCGGCAGGTGCAGTAATTAATAAACTATCAGTATTATTTATAATTCCTGAAACCATAAAACTCTGAATGCTTGAAACAATTCCCGAACAAGAGTTAAAACCAATCATATTACTTGTTGCAGTAATACCTGAAATTCCATTAAAAACCCATGCTGCTCCTATATTACCATTATCTTGATACCCACCAACAATGGCAGTATTACCATCTGAACTTAAAGTTACTGAAGAACCTTGAAAAGAACCTCCAACATAACCTGTTCCCACTAATTTATTTCCTTGTTGTGTCCATGTATTTCCAATTCTAATAAATAACCAAGAAGCACCTATTGAACTTAAATCTGAAGAACCTCCAACAATAGCTGTGTTACCATCTGCACTTAAACTAACAGAAGTTCCTTGATAAATATAAGAACCAACATAACCTGTTCCTACTAATTTATTTCCTTGTTGTGTCCATGTATTTCCAATTCTAATAAATACCCAAGAAGCACCTACTGAACTTAAATCTGAAGAACCACCAACAATAGCTGTGTTTCCATCTGCACTTAAACTAACAGAACGCCCTTGATTGGAATTACCAACAAAACCTGTTCCCACTAATTTATTACCTTGTTGTGTCCACGAATTTCCTATTCTTGTAAATATCCAAGAAGCACCTCTTCCGTTACTATCTATAAAACCACCAACAATGGCAGTATTTCCATCTGCGCTTAAACCCACAGAATTACCTTGGTAAATAGTTGAACCTTGACTTCCTGTTCCAACTAATTTATTTCCTAGTTGTGTCCAAGTAGTTCCAGTTCGAGTAAATATCCATGAAGCGCCTCTTCCGTTACTATCTCCAGAACCACCAACAATGGCTGTATTGCCATCTGCACTTAAACTAACAGAGCTCCCTTGATAAATAGAACCACCAACATAACTTGTTCCTACTAATTTATTTCCTTGTTGTGTCCATGTAGTTCCAGTTCGAGTAAATATCCACGAAGCGCCTATACTATTATTATCTCCAGAACCACAAACAATTGCTGTATTTCCATCTGCACTTAAACCAACTGATTCGCCTTGTTTAGAATTACCAATATAACCAGTACCCACTAATTTATTTCCTTGTTGTGTCCAAGTATTACCGGTTCTTATATATATCCAAGAAGCTCCTCTGTTACTGCTATCTTTAGAAGCACCCACTATGGCAGTATTTCCATCAGCACTTATACTAACTGAGCTTCCTTGCCAAAGAGAGTTACCAACACCACCAGTTCCTACTAATTTATTTCCTTGTTGGATATTTGGTGCAATGCTGTTAATTTTAGTAAAATTGCTACTACTTGTAGTATTTCCGAAAGTACTATTGGCTATGTATATAGTTCCTGTATTTGTCCCTGGCATAACCATTGCAACTAAATTTGTAGCCGTTTTAGATATTTTTATAGCGACCACTCCACCAATTTTAACCGTATCTATATTACTTAAGCCACTTCCAGTTATGGTAACCAATGTTCCAGCAGAACCAGAAGTTGGAGAAAATGAGTAAATTTGTGGTTGTGCAAACGAATTTATTGCAAATGCACAAAAGGTAATGAGGGTGTATAGTAATTTTTTCATGTTTTTTATTAAAAAAAGCAAAGAAATGAAAAAAAATGAATTATTATTCAATTACTTAACTAAAAAACAATATGATTGAAGCTACTGCAATCGCACGTCACTTTGACTAAAATATATAATCTTTTTTATAATTAAAATGTTGTTACAGGGATTATAAATCCTAGCATTATTTAATTTGGATTACAAATCCAAACCAGCGTAACAAAGACCTACAAAGTACTATTAAAACTGAAACTTTAAGCCTACGTTTATTCCCCAACTTCTGTGAGAAGGGTAGTCGGGAACTGGTGCTAAATAGGTTAAACGATGAACCATATTTATTGATAGAATTCTAAAAATGTTTTCAAATCCATAACCAACTTCTATATAAGGTATGTTGTCTTTAAAAGAATTAACTTTGTTAAAAGTTCTTTCGCTGGGAACAGTAATGGGTTTTTCTTCGGGCATTAAGCTTTTATTTTCATTGCTTAGGCTACCATAAGCAGCTTTTACAAAAGCAAAGTTTCGCCATTTCCAGTTTTTTACAACGGGAATTTTATTTAAAAACAGTCCTTCAAAATGTTGAATATAGGTAAAGTGAACATATTGATCACTTACAAATTCATATACATCCATCAAACTGTAGTTAAAGTCAGAGTATATGAAAACTTGATTGCCCCTTGCCACGTCTAATAAAGGATAAGGAAGTTTACCAAATATTTTACCACCAGTAATCCAATAATCTGCCGTACCAAATACTCCAGTATTGGCATGGTGCCAAAGGTTTAATTGTATTTTATCGTAATCAAAATTACTCCCAATAACACCTTTAAAACCGTGGGTGTATGTAAAGGTTAAAGTAGGCAAAAGAGGTCGTTTTAGTCTAAGTCTATCATTGCCCCTAGCAATTAATAACTCTTGATAAGCCCAACGAACTTCTGCAGTTACTTGAGCATTTATATAACTTTCTTTTAAACTGTCGTTTCCTATTTCATTGTTAATATAAGCAAAATGAAAATTACCTCTAGGTTCAAAAGTGTTGAATTGAGCATTCATTTTAAAACTCCAATCTGGTTTAAACTGCTTAAACAAACCTAACTTCATTTCTTGTGTTCTATTAATTCTAATGCCTTTGGCAAAAATACTGATGGCTTGAAATATATTAGATGAATTAGCACCAGGGCCAAAATCGCTGGTAATTCCTAACACATCATAATCGTCTCTGTAGCTGACACTCCAAACAGTCCAATCTTTTCTATTGCTGATGTAATCGGCCGATAAGCCATACTTCCATTTTTCATCTTTAAAACCATAAGCCAAATGAGATTTCAGTACCCATTGTTTGCTAAATATGGCATTGGTTTTAAATCCTAAACGCAACCTATTGCCTTCGGCATTATTATAACCATATAAAAACACGTAAGGACCCCAATCAAAGCCACCAACGCGCTTGTAACCTTCTACAACAAGTCTCACCACATCTATATAAGTTTGAATAGCCGGAAGATTTTTAATAGAGTCAACCATGTTAAACATTCGCCTTTCAATATTGGTAAAAGCTTCTGGCCTTTTGCTGATCCAAAAATTGGAGTCTTTTTCTAGGGTTTCTTCTTCTGCACGTTCTATTAATCGGTCGTAAAAAGCAATTTCCTTAAATTCATTTACCACAATATTAGAAGCAGAATTATAAAACTTAGCAATCATGCCACTTGAATTTTTTGTTAATTCGGCCACATCTACAATCATGCGGTTTTTAAATGGAATGAAAGGACCTGCAGTAGTTTGCTTTAATTCTTGTTGCAGTTTTATTCTATCAATGAAGTTGATATTGGCATTTTCCGATATCTCAACATCTATTCTTGTTAATGCCCAAGTACCTTCTTCTATCCACATGTGGCCTAAAAAACCTAAGTCCTGCTCACTTTTTAAGTTCAGTTTTAGTTTATAGTTTTTCTTGCCGTTTTCTGTGCTTGAATCAAGCAAAGTATAAACATAATATCGGTGGCACACATTACTTAATGGCGATATAAAATCTTTGGCTAATATGCGTACAAAATTTTGATTAAAATTAAAGCTTTGCAAACTAGTTCCCATTAAATCGGTAATAAAACTTTTATCACCAACGCCTATTCCTGTGGTGCTGCTGGCTACCATTACTTCTTTATTTTTTGATGGAATTTTATTGTAATAAAACTGACTAAAAGTTTCGTTTATAAATAAAGGTAAAATGTATTTACCATCCTCGTTCTTCATTTGAAAAGCAGTATCGAACAAACCTTTAATGGGTTTAAACATGGTTCTGTTTTTCATTTCATCGCTCACATTATTTAGCGAAACATCTACTTTGTTATAGCTATCGTATTGGTATGCTTTTAAGTTTTCTTGGTTGTTTACATCTCTGTTTTTGCGTGCATTATTTATTATTCTAAGTGCGGGATTTATTCCTACCCTAACAGTTACCGCTTTTAACTCCGAACTGGCTTCATTCATTTCAATGTTAAACGTTTGAGTTTGCCCGTAATTTATTTTTCTCACATATGTTTTGTAACCTACATAACTGGCTTTTATTGAATCAACTTTCTGAATAGTTTTTAACTTAAAGTTTCCTTCAAAATCGCTGGTAGTTCCAATGCGAGTGCCTTTAAAAGTAATGGTTACAAAGGGCAAAGGCTCTCTGTTACGTTTATCAATGATTTTACCTTGAATAACAGTAACCACCTCTTCGTTTTGCTGCGCAATGCCAACAAAACCAATCAGAATAAAACTTAAAATGAAAAAATACTTTATCAAATTGAATGGAAGAAATAGGGATTTATATAAATTATCTTTTAATCAAACTTATTCTCATTTTCACATCTTCAAAAGGTCTGTTAGTTTGTGGGTTATTGTATAAAATAGCTATTTTATCTAATACTTCAAATCCAACTATCATTTGACCAAAAACAGTGTAGTCCATGTCTAAAAAAGGAGTCCCCCCATAAGTTTTATAAGCATCTATTTGTGTTCCGTTGTATATAAATTCTTTCTTTTTATATGCATCATCTATCACAGGTCCTAATTGATTCATTACATATTCTTGAACGGCTTCTTTGCCTTTGGTTTGTTGAATTAAATTCAATCTGTTTGCCACTGCAGTATCTTTTGAAACAATGTTGTTAAACACTTCTTGTTTGCGTTGATAATTCTTTGCATTCATAATTTCTTCCAGTTCTTTTTTGTCTACTTTTTTACCTTGAACGATAAAAAACTGACTACCACTCGACTCTTTCTTTGGATTAATATTATCGCCAGTTCTAGCAGCTGCCAAAGCACCTTTGGTATGAATAATGTTTGGATTTATTTCGGCAGGAATGGTATAATCTGGCCCACCATTTCCAAGAACAGTATTGGAATCGGCATTGCGAGAATTTGGATCACCACCTTGAATCATAAAATCTCTGATAATTCTGTGAAATAATAAACCATCGTAATATTTACTCCTAATTAATTTTTTAAAATTATCGCGGTGCAATGGTGTTTCATCATATAATGTAAATATCATGTTACCAAATTTGGTACTAATCACCACATATTCCTTTAATTCCTTCGCAGGTTTTTGTTTCACTTTACTTTTAGTACTTGCAGGCTTTTGAGCAAATGCAAATGTACTTAATGCCACTAAAAGCAATATAAATAGGTTCTTTTTCATCCGTGTTTTATTCTGTAATTAAATCGTTTTCTAAAAAATACCTTACTACCAATTTGCGTAAATAATATTCTTGCGAAAGCAAATCTGTATATTCAGGTTGAGTTACTAAATCGTAATGAGGCCAACCGTCTTCATCGGTATATTCATATTTAAAATAACCTTCATAGCTTAATAATTTACAAGTAGCAATATGGAACAAATCCATTTTCTCTGCTTTGGTAAATTCCCTGTTTTGTCCTAATTCCCTGATGCCAATTAAAAACAAAATCCCATTCATATCTGGCTTTTTTCCAAACTGTTTTTTCAACCCAAATATTACTTTATACCAATTTAACTTGGTAGTTTCATCAAATAATTCGCTTACCATAAGTTGCGAATATGCTAAAAAAGTTTTTAAAGTGCTTAGTAATTTTTTACAAGTGGAAAAAATTACAGATTGTAGTTTACCGATTCTTTTGATTAAATGATATTTGCAAAGTAATATTGTGGTTAAATAGCATAGGATTCTTCTTTATTATTGCGCTTTTACAAACATTTATCCTTAATCTTGTGTCATGAATAAACGCTTTTCAAAATATATATTTCTCCTTGTTCTTTTATTACCAAGTTATTTAATAGCACAGCCAGCTACTAATTGGTGGAATCAATCTGTTTTTTACGAATTATTTGTGCGTAGTTTTTACGATAGCAATGGCAATGGAATTGGTGATTTTAATGGGGTAACGGCTAAATTAGATTATTTAAACGATGGCGATTCCAATACCAATTCTGATTTGGGAATTAAAGGAATTTGGTTGATGCCCATCAATGCTTCGCCAAGTTACCACGGATATGATGTAACAAATTATAAAGCTGTAAATCCTGCATATGGTACTACCGCTGATTTTAAAAAAATGGTTACAGAAGCACACAAACGTGGTATCAAAGTAATTATTGATTTTGTAATCAATCATTCTTCTAGCCAACATCCTTGGTTTGTAAAATCAGCTGCCAACAATCCTTTTTACAGGGATTTTTACCGATGGAGCGCCACAAAACCAACTTACAAAGGTCCGTGGGGACAAGATGTTTGGTACACCAAAAATAGTAGTAATTATTACGCTTTATTTTGGAGCGAGATGCCCGATTTAAACTATAATTATCAACCTGTAAAAGACAGTATTTTTGATGCTGCTAAATTCTGGGTTGATAGCATGAACATAGATGGTTTTAGGTTAGATGCTGCCATGTATTTATACGAAAATGGAAGTAACTTAATGAACCAACCCGAAACATATCAGTTTTGGAGCGACTTTAATACTTATTGCAAAAGTTTGAACCCTAATTTTATGACAGTTGGTGAAGTTTGGACTGCCACTAGCACTGTAAAAAGTTATAATAATAAATTAGACAATTGCTTTGAATTTGATTTGGCAAGTGCCATGTTGAATGTAATGAAAACAAGCAATACACTAACTTTGAGAAACGAAATGACCTATGCTTATACTAATTTACAATTCAATAAATTCAGTACCTTTTTAACCAATCACGACCAAAACAGGATTTTTGATGAATTAGGAGGAAATATTTCAAAACTAAAAACTGCTGCGTCTATTTACTTAACTTTACCAGGAACTCCTTATGTTTATTATGGCGAAGAAGTGGGAATGAAAGGAAGCAAACCTGATGAATTCATTCGTACACCCATGCAATGGACTTCGGGAACATATGCGGGATTTAGTAATATTAATCCTTGGATAAATATAAACTCCAATTATAGCAGTTATAATGTTCAACTGATGCAAACCGATACCAATTCATTGCTGAGTTATTACAAGAAATTAATTAAAATACGTAACTATTACCAAGCTTTATCCATTGGCACTTATCAAAATATTATTTGTAGCGATTCAGCAGTTTTTAGTTTTTTAAGAGTTCATAATAATCAAACATTTTTAGTAATGGTAAATACTTCGAGTAGAAATGCTCTTAATCTATATTTAAGTTTAAATGTTTTGAATTGGAATAATGGAATATTTACCGCAAAAAATGTATTGAACAATGGAACAGATTATTTGTTGATTACTGATCATGTTGGTACTGGCGTTAATTTGTTACCATTTGAAACAAAAATTATTTTACTGGATAAAAACACTGGTTTTGCTGAAATGAATGTTAAAACTGACTTTAACATTTTTCCAAATCCTGGTCATGATATTATCACCATTTTATTGGAAGGAATAAATTTGAAAACTAATTACGAAGTACAAATTTTTAATGCAGTTGGGAAATTGGTTTTAACAAAAAGTATTCTTTCAAACGGAACCAATTCCATTAACATAGAAATGCTTTCAAAAGGAATTTATTTTGTTAAATTAGACAATGGAAATGTAAAAAAATGGGTGAAAGATTAAATTAATTCTTGTTTGATTTTCCCAATTGCACCCAAACTGTTGCACCCACAAACGCTTGTCCAGATTGGATTCTGTAATCTGGTTGCCATTTTATTGAAAGATTTTCCGATACATCAAACTCTTGTAAATGTGCATCTACAGCTGCGTCTATAATTTGCAAAGCGTATAATCCGCCCATTCCTATCCAAGACAAATCGCGGTTTTCACGGTAAAAATCTCTAAATGAAATTAAATTAGCTAAGTCTAATGGTTCTAAAGTTGGATCCGATAATGGCTTTTTTGCATTTCTATCCAAAACGGCTTGTTTTAATTGGTCGTACTGAGTTTGGTAAAACCCAACGGAATAAATTAATGCAGCAAATCCTCCATAAACAATGGGTAACTTCCAATATTTTTTATTATAAATTTGACCTAATCCAGGAACAAAAGCAAGGTAAGTAGCTTTCTTCGGCCTGCTCCATTTGGTAGTATCGGAAACGTAAGGTTTATCTTCCACCCTTTGCGCATAAACTGTATTTACTAGCGTTAACACAAAAAGAATGAATAATATTTTTTTTAACATAAAAGCTTTATTGCTCCCAATACATTGGGATTTACGTGGACAAAAGTAATATTTTTTCTGAATCTTTGATGGATTTGGAAGAATTCATTTACTCCATAAAATTATAGAGCATCAAACAAAGATTTTGCCCATGTTTCAAAAAAATCTATTTTGGAATATTTTCCTGAAACTTGAATAATTTTCTTTTCATTTGGAAGTAAATCAAAGTAATTTTCTTCAAACTTATAAAATTTATTATCAGTTCTTAAATAAACATTTTTGGCCAATTTATCACTTGATATTTCAATTTGATTAATATTTAAATATTTAAAACTAATAGCAGGTTTTTGAAGCAATAAATCCTTTGGTTTTACAAAATAATGCAAAGAATTTATATTGGTATTTTCGTTGTTAAATGTAGCTGATAAAACCAAATTATTCAAATTACTTAAACCTTTCAACTTACTTTTATCAAAATAATAATAAATACCACTGGTATTAGATTTAACAATGGTTTCTAAATTTTCAGTGTAAACAGTTTTACCATCAAAATCTAATACTGTTATAGTTAAATTTCCTTTTATATTTTCTAATAAATCGGAAACAATAAAAACTAAAACTGAATCGTTTTTTTCTTCAAAGGATACTAATAAATCATTGTAAGATTTTTTCACTTGATAGTGCAATGCTTTCCAATTTCCATCATCATCAATGGAACTCCATGACGTAACAGGCCAACAATCATTTAACTGCCAATATAATGTTCCCATACAATAGGGCATGGCCCTTCGGTGCGCTTCTATGGCAGTTTTCATTCCCTCTGCTTGCAGCAATTGTGAAACATAAATGTAGTTTTCAAAACTCTTTGGAATAGGATAATCACGTTCCATATATGTTTGAATGGTTTCAAATCCGGTTGGATGTTTTTGATGTGTTTTTAAATTGGTGGAATCAATTTTAAATCCATTTTTTTTGAATTGCAAAGCACCCATTTTTGTAAAAGTACTTAATGAAGGCATTCCTTGAAAACCATATTCACTCATGAATCTTCCTACCTTTTTTTCATAAGTTTTGAATGGCTGCATTCCCCACCAAACGCCCCAATAATGCGCATCACCTTGGGTTAAACTTTCTTTGCGTCCCCAACCAATAGCTGGTGAGCTTGGCCAATAAAACCTTGATTTGTCTAATAATTGTATGGCATTTTTGATATTGTTTTCAAACAATAAAACATAATCATTCCAAATTTTAGTGGAGTCAGTTGTATTATACTTGAACTGTTTTTGCCAACCCCAATTTTTCCATCCTTCATCGATCTCATTGTTACCACACCATATGGCCAAACTTGGATGATTTCTTAAACGAATAATTTGGTCATTTACTTCCGCATATACGTTTTCCAAAAAAGCTGAATCTCCCGGATACATGGCGCATGCAAACATAAAATCTTGCCAAACTAATATGCCGTTTTCATTACATAATTGATAAAAATAATCACTCGCATATTCGCCACCACCCCAAACACGCAGCATATTCATATTTGCAGCTTTGGCATTATTAATTAATTGTTTGGTTTTTGAATATGTAACGCGTGGTAAAAAATTATCTTCAGGAATATAATTTGCCCCTTTCATAAAAACTGGAATTCCATTTAATTTAAAGAAAAATGATTTCCCTAAACTGTCCTTTTCCTGAATTAATTCAATGTTTCGCAGCCCAAAAGTTACATCCTTTAAATCAATTTTTTTGCTAGCTGACTCTAAAATAATCGAATAATCATATAAATTTTGTTTACCTAAATTGTGTGTCCACCATAGTTCAGGATTCTTAATTTTAGCATTTAATAAAACAGTGTTTATTCCTTTTTGCAGTTCAATAAAAGTGTCTTTAAATAATGGTAAATCACGACTTGGTTTTGAATTATAAATTCCAAAACTATAATGCCCATTTTGACTGCAATTTACTTCCACCTTCAATTGAATTTGCGCTAATTCTTTTGTGAGTTTTTCTTGAATAAATTGCACATGATTTATTTTGGCTTGATTCCAAAAATGCAAATGAACATTTTTATAAATTCCACAAGTTACAAATCGTGGACCCCAATCCCAACCGTAATGATACTGCGCCTTTCGGGTAAAAACTTTTTCATTTCCAGGCAATTCGTAAACTATTTTTTTTGCTTCCGCTTCTCCCCTATTAACTGCAGATTCAAAAACAATTTTTAATTGATTATTGCCAATTTTCAAAAATCTTTTTACCTCCAAATTCCAAGTACGAAACATGTTATTGGCAGTTAAAATTAATGAGTCGTTTACAAACACTTTTGCGTATGTATCTAAGCCTTCAAAATTCAAATCAATGTGTTCATTTTGATATTCTGTTTTATTGATATAAAATTCAGTTTTATATTCCCAATTTTCACGATCAATATACTGTAAAAGCTTTTCGTTATTGCCTGTTAAAGGATTTGGAATAATTTTGTTTTGAAATAAGTCTGTATGAACAGTTCCAGGAATTTTAGCGGAAAACCATTTATTTTCTTGGGTGTTTTTAAATAACCATTTTTCCTTCGACAAATCTCTTTTAAAAATTTGAGAAAGAGCCAAAATTGGCAAGCAAATAATAGCTAAAAAAAGGATGGTGAATTTCTTCAATCTAATTTGGATTTAAGCATAAATACTTCATCCATATTGGCTGTTTCTTTTTGTAAAACAGCTGATGAATGAAACCAATTGGTAGCTATATTTTCTTTCAACATTTCAATATGATTAGCACGAACACCGCCACCCGGCATGATGCAAATTTTATCATTTGCTTTTAAAGCCAAGGCTTTCAATGATGATGAACCTTCTATTGCATTTTTAGCATTTCCCGAAGTTAGTATTGTTTTAAATCCACATTCAATGATTTTATCTAAAGCTTCCATTTGATTATTTATTTCGTCAAAAGCCCTATGGAATGTGCATGGAAAAGGGTTTGCCAATTGAACCAATTCTTTATTTTGAATGAAATTCACTTCTTTATTTTCTGTTAATATTCCAAAAACAAATCCATCAGCGCCCTTATTTTTAAACTGCAAAATATCGTTTTTCATTTGTTCAAATTCTTCGTTTGTATAAACAAAATTTCCTCCTCTTGGACGAATCATTAAAAAAACCGGAATATGAATTTTTGATTTTAACAATACAAAATCTTCAATATTTGGGGTAACACCACCTATATTCATGTCCGCACAAAACTCAATCCTATCAGCTCCGGCATGCTGCGCAATGATGGCAGATGCTATATTAAAACAAGCAATTTCTAAATGGTTTTTTTGCATAAAAAGTAAAAATTACTTCATTAAACTTTTTGTTTATTTTGAAATTCGTTTCTGCATTTCGACAAGCTCAATGTCCGTGTTCATTGAACTTATCGAAGTGTCTTCATGGTTTTTAATTAAATAATTTATTGAGAAATGTATGTCTGAAAATAAAAGTTCAAGTTCGAGGCTTGCGAAGATAGAAAAATGCGAGTTTACCTTTTGTAAATGACCATTTTTATAGCGAGCATAACGAAGAAATTGGAGTTTTATTACAGACATTTTATTCCACTTTAAAATGATAAGGCGCATCCAATAAAACATTTCCTGAATTGTCGTGAACGGCATAATTAAAGCCACTTTGCACGCAATACGAACCATGTTCCCCATTTTTGTTTAACGCAATAAAACCTACTTGAATATCTTTTAATTCTTTCTTTCTTAATTTCATTAATTTTACCACTCTTGCTACTGCTTCTTCACACGCATTTTGTGGCGATTTCCCTTGACGCATTAACTCAACCACTAAATGACAACCAGCAATTCTAATTACTTCTTCACCATGCCCTGTTGCAGTGGCTGCGCCAATTTCATTATCTACGTACAAACCTGCACCAATAATGGGTGAATCGCCCACTCGACCATGCATTTTAAAAGCCATTCCGCTGGTAGTACATGCACCAGAAAGATTGCCATTTGCATCTAACGCAATCATGCCAATGGTATCATGATTTTCAATGTTTACAATGGGTTTATATTGGGAGGTTTTTAACCATTCTTTCCATTCTTTTTCGGAAGCTTCTACCAATAAATTTTCTTTTTTAAAACCTTGCGAAAGTGCAAATTGCAAAGCACCATCACCCACAAACATAACGTGTGGCGACTTTTCCATAACAGCTCTTGCCACCGAAATAGGATGCTTAATAAATTCTAAACAAGCTACAGAACCAATATTCGACATTTCATCCATGATGCAAGCATCTAAAGTAACTCTACCATCTCTATCTGGTCGGCCGCCATAACCCACACTTCGCTCATTTGGATCAGCTTCACAAACCATTACACCAGCTTCCACCGCATCTAATGCTTTGCCATTTTTTTTCAATATTTCCCAAGCAGTTTCATTGCATTTTAGTCCAAATTTCCAAGTGGATAAAACAATGGGTTTGTTCACTTTTACATTGGGTTTAATTTCAGCATTTGCGCTACTATTTAACAATAATGCAGCCGAGGCCAATGCCGATGTTTTTAAAAATTTTCTTCTGTCTGTCATTATTTAATAGGTAAAAAATGTTTAGCGTAATTAACTTTCATTCTATCTAAAATTCCTTTATGAATGTATAATCTTTCTTGAAAATCTGGAAAATTTTTGTACTCCATATTGGTCCATAAAACCTCCGACAAAGCACTCATTCTTGGCATAGCCATGTACTCAACTTGTGAAAAATTGGTAATGTATTCTGTCCAAACATTTGCTTGCGCACCCATGATAAATTTTTGTTCATTGGCATTCAAAGAATCTGGAGTTGGGTTATAATTATAAACTGAATCTAATGGATTAAATCCACCAATTGCCATGGGTTCAGCACCTTTATCTTTGCTTTGATAATGGTCAAAATAACAGGGTCTTCCCGGACTCATCACCACATAATGATTTTGTTTTGCTGCAGCAATTCCACCATTGATTCCTCGCCAACTCATCAATGCTGCGTTGGGTGCTAATCCACCTTCTAAAATTTCGTCCCATCCAATAATTTGACGGCCGTTTGTATTCACATATTTTTCAATTCTGGTAATAAAATAACTTTGTAATTCTTCTTCATTTTGTAAATGTTCATCTGCTTTTCGCTTCTGACATTTTACGCACGATTTCCATTTATTTTTTACACATTCATCGCCACCAATATGAATGTATTTACTCGGAAATAATGCCATAACTTCCTTTAAAATATTTTCTAAAAACACAAAAGTTTCGTCATTGCCCGCGCAATACACATCATCGGAAACGCCCCAACGGCTGAAGGTTTCAAACGGACCAGCATTGCACGCATATTGCGGATACGCAGCCAAAGCCGCCAATGAATGTCCTGGCATTTCTATTTCTGGAAGTACAGTAATATGTCTGTTTTTTGCATACGCAACAATTTCCTTGATGTCGTTTTGAGTATAAAAACCTTCATATAAAGTGCTGTCATATTTGTCGTTTGCAGAAGGATTTCCCAATGAATCAAATGTTGGTTTTCCAATTAAAGTAGCTTTGCGTTTGCTACCAATTTGAGTTAGAAATGGATATTGTTTTATTTCTATTCGCCAACCTTGGTCATCTACCAAATGCCAATGGAAAACATTTAGTTTATACATAGCCAAGTAATCAATGTATTTTTTTACTTCATTTTTAGAAAAAAAATGTCGGCTACAATCTAAGTGCATACCACGCCATTGGTAACGAGGACCATCGTTTATTTGCAAACAAGGAATATTTAAATTCCTCCTTTTTTCAATGGGCAATAACTGAATGAGGGTTTGAATGCCATAAAAAATCCCAGCATTGTCTAAAGCAAAAATCTTAATTGAATTACTATCTATATTTAATTGATAATCTTCTTTGTTATTCTCACCAGTTTTTCCAACAGCTATTAAAAATGTAATTACTTTATTAACCTTATAAACTTCATTAACTATTTTAATTTTTAGCCTATAATTATCCAATAAATATTGTTGTAAATAAACAGCTTCATTGGAGTTTTTATCTGCTAAAATAACAGTATTTTTATCTAAAGAAAATGTTCCTGCTACTTTTTGAATGCGGTTAGGAAAAGGAATTAACGGAAGTATTTGTGCATGCATTTGAATAAACAAAAACAAGATACATATACTTAAAAATGATTTTTTCAACATGGGTTTTATAGCGTTAAAATATAATAAACAATAGTAGTAAAAAAGGATGTCATTTCAAATGTCGGTAAAATATAGTTAAAAATGATATCCATTTAATTAAAAATAGCATCATCTTTTAGTTTAATTATTTACCCCCCGATCTTTCAAATATTAAGCATCCCATGGCGAGCGTCAGTTGTGAAAATAATTAAGCAAAGTTTGTAACTTTATCAATAATCATTTTATTTACAAAAAATAAAATAAATTCGCAGTAAGAAAATTTTACACTATGTATAAATACGAAGCCATTAATAACGAACTTTTTAAACTGAACAGAGCAAATTTTGCCAAGCAATTAAAGAGTAATGCTATAGCCATTTTTAATTCCAATGATGAGCATCCTTGGAACGGAGATGCTACCCATAAATTTAAACAAAATAGCGATATTTTTTACTTAAGTGGAATAGATCAAGAGCAAAGTATTTTGGTCATTTATCCTGATAGTCCAACACCTGAAATGCGTGAGGCTTTGTTCATTAAACAAACCAGCGATTTAATGGTTACATGGAATGGTTACAAGCTTACACAAGCGCAAGCGCAAGAAGTAAGTGGCATTCAAAATGTGTTTTGGCTTGACGATTTTGAAGCAAAAATTCGTCCTGCAATTAACTATGCAAACAATATTTATTTAAGCTTGAACGAAAACGATAGATCAACGGTAAATACTCCTTATAAAGATTTGCGTTTTGCGAATGAAATGCGTGCAAAATATCCTTTGCATGAGTTTGAACGTGCAGCACCAATTATTCAAAGATTGCGTTCTATTAAATCGAAATACGAATTAGATTTGATGAATGTAGCGGTAGGTTTAAGCGAAAAAATGATTCACCGTTTATTCAAATTTGTAAAACCAAATGTTTGGGAATACGAAATAGAAGCAGAAATTATTCACTCATACATTAGCAACAGAGGCAATGGACATTCGTTTTCACCCATTGTAGCAAGCGGACAAAATTCGTGTATTTTACATTATAATGATAACAACAAACAATGTAAAGATGGCGATGTAATTCTGATAGACACTGGTGCTGATTATGCCAATTATGCCAGTGATATGACTAGAACATTACCTGTTAGTGGACGATTTACTCCACGCCAAAAGCAAGTTTATAACGCAGTTTTGCAAGTAATGAATGAAGCAAAAAAACTGTTGAAACCAGGTGTAATGTTGATGGATTATCAAGCGCAAGTTGGATTAATTATGGAAGCTGAATTGGTAAAATTAGGATTAATTACTTCCGATGATATTGCAAAGCAGAATCCTAATTGGCCTGCTTATAAAAAATATTTTATGCATGGAACTAGTCATTTTTTAGGAATAGATGTACATGATGTGGGTATGCGCTACGAACCAATGAAAGCAGGTATGACGTTTAGTTGTGAACCTGGAATTTATATTAAAGAAGAAGCCATTGGTGTGCGTTTAGAAAACGAGATATTAATTACCGAAAATGGTTGCATTGATTTAATGAGTCATATTCCAATTGAAGTAGAGCATATTGAAGGTTTGATGAATGGGTAAAAATCATTTCGACAAGCTCAATGACCAATTGGCAATTGGCTAAATAAAATGATTTTGTGATGTCATGTCGAGCGGTGTCGATACATTTTTAACTGGTTCTCGACTTCGCTCGAACTGACTGTATAATTGGCAATAAATAATTTCCCGCAGATTGCGCTGATTTACGCTGAAAAAAATCTGCGTTTTTTTGCTCCCGATTAATCGGGATGCGGGACAAAAAATGAACACAAAAACACGTCATTGCGAGCGAAGCGTTACAATCTAATGGTGACAGTGAGATTGCTTCGTTCCTCGCAATGACTATAAGCTAAATAAAATTGATAGACA
>CANGPW010000048.1 GCA_947456185.1 Bacteroidota bacterium
CTATCAACTATCGTCTATTAGCTATTCATGGTTGCTAAAAACTCTTCATTCGTTTTGGTATTTTTCATGTGGTTCAACACTACGTTCATGGCTTCTTCAGCATTCATATCTGCAATGTGATTGCGCAGCACCCAAAGGCGTTGAATAGTAGTTTTGTCCAATAATAAATCATCTCTACGTGTACTTGATGAAACAATATCGATGGCAGGATAAATGCGTTTGTTAGCTAATTTTCTGTCTAACTGTAATTCCATGTTTCCTGTACCTTTAAATTCTTCAAAAATCACCTCATCCATTTTCGATCCAGTATCAATTAAAGCAGTAGCAATAATGGTTAATGAACCACCGTTTTCTATTTTGCGGGCAGCACCAAAAAAACGTTTAGGTTTATGTAAAGCATTTGCTTCCACACCACCCGAAAGTACTTTTCCAGATGAAGGAGCAACGGTATTAAATGCACGGGCCATACGTGTAATGGAATCTAATAAAATTACTACATCGTGGCCACATTCTACCATGCGTTTTGCTTTTTCCAAAACCATGTTTGCTAATTTTACATGCTTATCGGCAGGCTCATCAAAAGTACTAGCCACCACTTCAGCTCTTACGCTTCGTTGCATGTCGGTAACTTCTTCTGGACGTTCGTCAATGAGTAAAACCAATAAATATACTTCAGGATGATTTTTAGCGATTGCGTTAGCAATGTCTTTTAATAAAATAGTTTTACCAGTTTTTGGTTGTGCTACTATTAATCCACGCTGTCCTTTTCCAATTGGTGCTAAAATATCTATAATTCTAGTAGAATAAGTAGAAGCATTATCGGCTAAATGTAATCGTTCATCGGGGAATAATGGCGTTAAATGTTCAAATGCAACCCTGTCTCTAACTTCAGCGGGATTTCGGCCATTAATAGATTCTACTTTTATTAAAGCAAAATATTTTTCACCTTCTTTTGGTGGGCGAATGGTACCTTTAACAGTATCACCAGTTTTTAAACCAAACAATTTTATTTGAGATGGAGATACATATACATCATCGGGACTCGACATGTAATTATAATCGCTTGAGCGAAGGAAACCATAGCCGTCAACCATCGTTTCTAAAACCCCTTCACAGTTTACTATACCATCTAGTTCAATGTATTCTTGTTTTTCTTTTTCTCTAAAATTTTGTCTATCGTTTCTGTTTTTATCCCATTTATTAGGTGGTCTAATTTCTCTCGGTAAATTATTTTCTGTATTTGTAGGTTTTTCTCCTTCTTTATTATCAATATTAGAAGTTTCAGTAGATTTGTTTTCTATGTTATTGTTTTCAGTTTCTGCAATTACTTGATCAGTATTTCCATTGTTATCAACTGTGTTTTCATTTAGCAAAACATTATTTTCAAAACGATTGCCCGTGTTTCCATTAGGTGCTTCCGTTTTGTTTTTAAATGATTTTTCTTTATTATCATTTTGTGGCCTAACGGGGCGCTCTTGTCTAATTTTATTAGGAATTGAAGCAGGAATTTCCGTTACATCATTAGGTTCATTATTGGTTTCAATAATTGACTCATTATTAATAATTACAGATGATACTAATTCAGTAATTTCTGTATTAGGTATTTCTTTAACAATTTCAGGAATATCTTTGTCTTTTTTAATCCTTGGTTTGCGTTTAATAGCAATGGGTTCAACTTTTGAAGAGTCAATGACACTTTTTTCGACAATGCTATTGACCAATTGTTCTTTGCTTAAATCAGCAACATTTGAAATTTTCATAAATTCAGCTAATTCTTTTAGCTCTGAATCTTTCATTTCGTTCAAAGTAGTTTTTTCGTACATGTAGTAATGTAAAGTAATTTACAATAAATTTTTTTTGATTTTTTTTGAAGTTGCAAATGCAACAATTTGAAGAAAAAAGTGTGTTTGTAGTTAATAGTATAGCTATATTCCTTTTTTCTGAGTGCAATTATAATAAAAGCAATAATATAAACAAGAAGTTATTTTATTTCCATTCAAAAATCAGTTAATTTGAATTAGTTTATTGGTTTTAAAATATAATAATGCCTAATAAGTTGTAATTTGGGTTTATTGTAATAATTTATAATATTAAAATTTGTTTATCCAATATCTTCCAAATTATTTAGAAATTTTTCAAAGTTAATATTAAAATAAAATCCAAAAGGAATGAGTCCTTCTTTTTTAAGTTCATTATAGGAATGCCATTTTTGGTGTTCAGGAATATATACTTCCATTGCTTCTGCAGTTGGAAATATTTTATAATCGAAAATGGTAGTGTTTAATGCCAAATAACCTGGATAATAAAAATGCATGCCAATTTTATTTCCAAGTTCCATTTTTAATAGCATCATATATTTACTCAAACTGTATTTTTTATAGTTTGGATCGTAAAAATTAGTAATATCCATCATGGTTAATTTTCCCATATCAAAATAACTAGCTGCTATTAATTTTTCACCATCTCTTATTTGAATTGTTTTGGTGTCAAATTCCGCTAAAGGCAATGTTTCTGGCTTTCCATTCAAGCATAAGTTTACTGTTTCAGAAGGTTCAAACTTTAAATTAGCCCTGTATCTTTGGTATAATTCTTCTATTTCTTCATCTATAAAACTATCGGAAATGGTTACTATAAATTTTTTGTTTTTTTTATAAATTGATAAATCTTTTAAGTTTCCTAATTTTGTTAAATTAGTCCTTAACCAAAACACATCAACAAAAATATTGTTAATGGAATCATAGCAGCAGTTATCAGTAAAAATAAGTCTATTCCATCGGTAATATCCTTTTGCTAAATAATTATCTAGCTCTTCACCTTTTATTTGCTGCATGAATTAATGAGTATTTTTTTACAAATATAAATGTTCAAATTGTTAATTTATTTTACTATTTATAAAATTTTAAGAATTGCATTTTATTTTTTTTGTTTATGTTTGCTAAACAATTGAAAAAAATTTCATACATATTATTCGCATTGTTTTACTTAACACTTTCTACCCATGTAAGTGCAAGCATACATTTTTGCGGAGGTAATATTACAAACGTTAGTTTATTTGAACATGATGCTGATGATGCTTGTGAATGTGGTAAAATGACTGATAATGCATGTTGCAATGATTTGGATTTTCAATGTAAAACCAATGAAAATAGTACCAATTCACTCAAACAAATAAGTTTTAATTTTAATCAAAAATTTAACATTCTTGTGTTGTCTTTTTATCAAAAAGTGTATAGCATTAATTATGTTTATAAAACGCAAACATTTTATATTTTTGACAATAAACCTCCCTATAATTTATTGCACTTGAGTGCAATTTCTCTTCGTATTTAGCATTTAGAAATTATTGCCATTTTATATAATTATGTTATTTTAAAATGAATCTTTGAACTGATACCATCTCCCATGGTTTTTGAATCAGTTTAATGTCAATTTTTTTATAATTTTAAACTATTGATACTAAATATTGTTATCAATAAAAAAACAAATACAAATATGAAAATAACGCATTTAAGTACGTTAATAATTGCAATTACACTTTTAATAGCTTGTAGTAAAAATACGCCACCAACAGTATTAACAGTTGCTACCACTAATTTGTCAATTACCTTTAATAATACGGTGAATGGTAAAACTATTAGTTCGTCTGACACTAATTATAGGAATGCTGCAGGTAATTTATATACAATCAATTTACTTAAGTATTATGTTACTAATATGGTTTTAGTAGATGAAAATAACAAAGAGTGGTTTGCCAAAAACTATCACTTAATAAACATTGACGAACCTGCTCAAAATACCTTTTTACTGAGTGGAATTCCGAATGCAAAATACACTAAAATGAAGTTTATATTAGGAGTGGATTCATTAAGAAACACAACTGGTTTGCAAGATGGATTTTTAGATCCAAGTTATGGCATGCTTTGGGATTGGAATACTGGTTATATTTTCTTTAAGCATGAAGGAAATTACAAAAACACTTTAAATGAAAACAAACCTTTACGCTTACATTTGGGAAAAGATTTGGGAAGGGGAAATGTGGAGGTGAATTTACCAATGGTAAACTTAAACGGAGCCTTATCTAAACTAACGATTGATTTTGATTTGAATAAAGCTTATGCCGTTCAAAATACCATTGATTTCAATACTGACAATGACCGTCAATCAACTGCGGCTGCCGATACTTCTTGGATGTCAAATATGAGAAGAAATTTGGAGAAATCTTTCACCTTTGGTAAAGCAGAATAATAGCAATGAAAAAAAGTATCATCATAATTTTTATAGTATTTGCAATTATTATTATTGCTTGCCAGAAAGACAGAGATATTGTTGCCCCTGATCCAATATTGGGAAATGATACTCCTGCGACACCTTATAATTTGGTAGCTCCAATTGGATTTCCACCTATAAAAATTCCTGCTACCAATCCAATGACATTAGAGGGAATAGCATTAGGAAGGAAATTGTTTTATGATCCTATTTTATCATTAGATAATACACAAGCATGTGCAAGTTGCCACAAGCAGAATTTTTCTTTTACAGATAGTAATACCACCTATAGTAAAGGTATAACTGGAGCAATTGGTGTTAGAAATGCAATGCCAATTATGAATTTAGCATGGGAGAAAAAGTTTTTTTGGGATGGTGGCGCTGCTACATTAGAAGACCAAGTAATTGGCCCCATTCAAAATCCAATAGAAATGCACGAAACCTTGACCAATGTAATATCTAAATTGAGGAATCATGCTGAATATCCAAAATTATTTAAAAGAGCTTTTGGTACCGATAGCATTACCACCATGCTTTTAATGAAAGCAGTAGCACAGTTTGAAAGAACCATTATTTCGGCCAATAGTAAATACGATAAATACGTAAGAGGTGAATTAGATTTATCGGCTGACGAGCTAGCAGGAAAAGAATTATTTATAGATCAAGCCAAAGGCGATTGTAACCATTGTCATATATTAGGAAGTACCTTTACCGATTTTGATTTTAAAAACAATGGATTGGATTCTGTTTTTAAAGACATGGGCAGGTATAATATTACTTTAAATGATGCTGATAAAGGAAAATTTAAAACTCCTACATTAAGAAATATAGAGCTTACAGCGCCATACATGCACGATGGAAGATTTACTACTTTAGAACAAGTAATAGATCATTATAACAGTAATTTTATTGTAACACCAACTACCGATGTAAATATTGCTTTGTTAGATAAATTAAGAGGCAGAATAACACCAATTGAAAAAACGCAACTCATAGCATTTTTAAAAACCCTAACTGACTATGATTTTATTACAAACCTCAATTTTAAAAAACCATAAAAAAATGAAAAATTTAATATTAATGACATTGGCCATTTTTAGTTTAATGGCATTTACCCATAAAGAAAAACCAACTACTGTAAAGTTTAAAGTATTTGGAAATTGCCCGCAGTGTAAAGAAAGAATAGAAGGAATATTGGAAGTAAAAGGAGTGAAGTCGGCAGAGTGGAATGTAGATACTAAAATGATGGAAGTAGTATACATGGCTGATAAATTTACTATTGAAAAAATACATGAATTGATAGCCAGCATTGGCCATGATACTGAAAAAATTAAAGCACCAGATCAAGTGTATTTGAAACTTCCTGATTGCTGTATGTACAGGGATAATGATAACACTCACCACGACTAGCGTTTAAAGTTTTAAGTATTAAGTATGAATGATGAAGTATGAAAAAAATAAGGAATAACGAATTGTAACTTAGCATTACGTTTGTTTGTTTTAGCTGCTTGCTACTGGCAACTGGAATCTAGCATTTTTTATCATTCATTCATACTTCATACTTTATCATTCATTCATACTTCATACTTTATCATTCATTCATACTTCATACTTTATCATTCATTCATACTTCATACTTTATCATTCATTCATACTTCATACTTTATACTTTATCATTCATTCATACTTCATACTTTATCATTCATTCATACTTCATACTTTATACTTTATACTTTATCATTCATTTATCATTCATACTTTATACTTCATCATTCAAAATTTTATAAAAAATGAAAAAATACTGCTTAATGTTAGTGGTTGTTTTGCAATGCAATTATATAATGGCACAGCAAACAACGAACCTAAAAGGAATAGTTGTAGACACTGATTTAAAAGGAAATATTTCGCCCATTCAAGGAGCTTTTGTGAGGTGGATGAATGAAAAAAACATTGTAGCATCTGACAGCAACGGAGTTTTTATTATTCCTTTTTCAAGCCAAACAAAGTCTTTAATTGTATCGTATGTTGGGTACAAAACCGATACTATTTTAGTGGCGGAAAAGAAGTTTGTAAAAGTACTTTTAATTACAAAAAATAGGCTCAAAGATGTAAATATAAATGTAGAAAGAAAAGGTTCAGAAATTAGTTTTATTGACCCTTGGAAAACTACAGTGATGAACGAAAAGGAATTGTTTAAAGCTGCTTGTTGCAATTTAAGTGAAAGCTTTGAAACCAATCCTTCAGTTGATGTAAATTTAACGGATGCCATTACTGGAACGAAGCAAATTCAAATGCTTGGATTGGCAAGTCAATATTCTCAATTAACGCAAGAAATGATTCCTGGAGCCAGAGGACTTGCTGTAAATTATGGTAGCGCTTATACGCCAGGAACATGGATCAATAGCATACAAGTAACCAAAGGAATTGGTTCGGTAGTTAACGGATTTGAAAGCATAGCGGGTCAAATAAATACAGAGTTACATAAGTCGGATGTAAAGGAAACAGTATACTTTAATGCTTATGCGGGTGAAGGTGGGAGGTATGAAGCCAATTTGAATTATGCGCATAGAACTTCTAAAGCATTTAGCCACATGATTTTATTACATGCAAGTGCACTAACAAACAGAATGGATAATAATAATGATGGCTATTTGGATAATCCCTTGGGATATCAATTAAACGCCATGTACAGGTTTAAGTATGATAAAGGTAAAGGACTGATTATTCAAGGCGGAATTAGATCATTAATTGATACCAAAACAGGTGGGCAATTTAACTTTGAAACAAATGCTGATACCATGAATAAAACAAAATTATATGGCATTCAAATCAAAGCTTTTAGAAACGATGCTTTTTTAAAAGTAGGATACGTGTTTCATAAAAAAATATATAAAAGCATGGGTTTACAGCTTTCTGGTGCTAAGCAAAAATATGAAACTTTTTTTGGTAATAACACTTACAATGGAAATCAAAATTCTTTCTATTCAAACCTCATTTACCAATCGTTAATTAGTTCAAGCGACCATAAGTTTAAAACAGGTTTGAGTATAATGATTGATAATTATGATGAACAATTGTATAATTTTAAAAGCTATCAATTTAAACGAAATGAAATAGTTTCAGGTGCATTTTTTGAGTACACTTATAGTTTTTTAACCAAGTTTACTTTAGTGGCAGGCCAACGTTTAGATTATAATAATTTGTACGGCTTATTTTATACGCCACGTTTGCACATGCGTTATGCTTTGAACAATGCATTGGTGATAAGGGCCAGTGGCGGTAGGGGACAAAGAACTGCAAATATTATAGCAGAAAATACAGGACTTTTGGTAAGTGCTAGGCAATTTATTTTTGCCAATAATAATCAAACAAATGCATACGGATTACAGCCAGAAGTGGCTTGGAATTATGGATTGAGTTTAACTAAAAACTTTAAACTAAATTATAGAAAAGGTAGTTGGACGATTGATTATTATTATACGCATTTCCAAAACCAAATAGTGGTTGATAGGGATGCAAATGCACAACAAGTAAGGTTTTATAATTTGAATGGAAATTCGTTCTCAAATAGTTTGCAAGTACAATTAGATTATGAATTATTAAGGCGATTAGATATTAGAATGGCTTACCGATTTTATGATGTTCAAACGCAATATGATTCTGTTGGGTTAAAAGAAGTGCCATTAATTGCCGCTCATCGTGCGTTTTTTAATATCAGTTATACCACAAAAAACAAATGGAATTTTGATGTTACTTGGCAATGGATTGGCGAAAAGCGATTGCCAAATACACAAGCTAATCCCACTGAAAATAGGCTGTCAGAATATTCTTCGGCCTTTACATTATTGAATTCACAAATTAGTAAAAGTTTGTTTGATAAAAAATTCGATATGTATGTTGGCGTTGAAAATATATTAGATTTCAAACAAAGCAATCCAATCATAGATGCACAAAATCCTTTTGGTAAAAGTAATTACTTTGACGCAAGCATGGTTTGGGGACCAGTTTTTGGTAGAATGATTTATAGTGGATTGAGGTTGAAGTTTTAGGAAGTATTAATTATGAAGTATGAATGATGAAATGGACATCAAAACAACCGGCAACAAAAACAACCAGTAACTCGTATAACCAGAAACTCTTAACTCGTAACAAAAAAACTCGCAACCATCCTCACTCGTAACCCTTTAAAAAGGAGCATCTCCGTTATAAGTATTATTCGAAGAGTTGTCATCCTCTACATCACTATCCCAGTTTATTGATGAGCTAACAGTAATTGTTCCGTTGTTGCTTCCACTGTTATCATTATAGTCAGGAACATTGTAATTGTCAAAATCAGTTTTTTCTGCAAACTTGGTATATTTACCTATAAAACGTAAACGAACATTGTCCAATTCTCCATTTCTATGTTTTGCAATCATAATTTCGGCTTCGTCTTTACAAGGCGTTCCGTCATCCCACTCGGTTAATTTATAGTAATCTGGTCGGTAAATAAACATTACCATATCGGCATCCTGCTCAATAGAACCCGATTCACGTAAATCGGAAAGTATTGGTCTACCAGTTTGCGTTCCAGGAGTTGAGCCAGCGCCACGTTTTTCACTCTGACGACTTAACTGTGCTAAAGCAATAATTGGCACATCTAATTCTTTTGCCAATGCTTTTAAACTTCTTGAAATATAACTTACTTCTTGCTCTCTATTTCCATTTTTATTGTTGGCATCATCGCCACGCATTAGCTGCAAATAATCTACAATAATCATTTCAATATTGCTTTGTTGTTTCAATCTGCGGCATTTTGCTCGCAATTCAAAAACAGAAATAGCAGGGGTATCATCTATGAAAATCGGTGCATCACTTAACTTTGCAATTTTTGAATTTAACTGTTGCCATTCATGGTCAGCTAAAGTTCCTTTTTTAAGTTTATCTGATTCAATTTCAGCTTCGGCACTAATCATACGCGTTACCAATTGGCGCGAGCTCATTTCCAGTGAAAAAATAGCCACACCTCTTAATTTTTCAGTATTTGCCATACAAGCATTTCTGGCTACACTTAATGCAAAAGCAGTTTTACCCATACCAGGACGGGCAGCAATGATAATTAATTCTGATTTTTGGAAACCAGATGTAACCCTATCTAATTTAGAGAAACCAGAAGGAATTCCTGTTAAACCACCTTCTTTTCCTCGTAAACTTTCTATTTCAATAATTGCTTCTTGAACTACACCGCTAATGGCGCGGTAATCTTTTTTAATATTTCCCTGAGAAACTTCAAATAATTTACGTTCGGCACTGTCTAAAAGTTCAAAGGCATCGGTTCCATCTTCATAAGCTTCAGTACTTATTTCACCACTTATTCTTATTAATTCACGTTGTAAATATTTTTGTGCAATGATACGAGCGTGGTATTCAATATTTGCTGCAGAAGCAACCCTATTGGTTAATGAAGTTACATAATAAGCACCACCAGAAATATCAATGGTACCTTGCTTTTTTAATTCTTGCGAAACCGTTAAAATATCTACAGCACTTCCATTTTGCCAAAGGTTCACAATGGCTTCATAAATGTTTTTGTGTTTAGGATCGTAAAAACTATCGGCTTTTAAAACTTCGGTAATTACATTAATGGCATCTTTTTCAAGCAATAACGCACCTAAAACTGCTTGTTCTAATTCTGGTGCTTGCGGTGGAAGTTTACCAGATTCAAAAATTTGAGCATTGGTAAGAACACGTTTTTTTCTATTAGTTGCTAATTCAGCCATTTTAAATTTATTTTTTTTATTATTTTGGATTAGCTCAATATTGCATCATTATATTAGCCTAAACAATAAGAATAATTCTATTCACATGTTTTAAATATTTGTGGGTTTGGTGTGCATAACTGCAATATATTTTTGCTAATCGATTGATATATAAAACAATTTTGTAAACATTAAATTGTTATAAAAAGGCTAAAGCACTCAGGTATATAACAACAAATAATGAGTAGGTAATAATTTCTTAACAATAAAAGTGGGCAATAAAATTTGAAATTTTGTGTTTTATAATTAATTAATTTCTTAATAATTTGTTTATAGGCAATGTGAAATAATAACATACTTTTGTATTCTAAAAAATAAAATATGAAAAAAATAATTTTACTAATTTTAATTTCAATTTCCTCAGTTTCTTTATTTGCACAAAAAACTTGGATAGCTGGCGGTGGATCAGGTTCAGGAAATTGGAGTGTAGCTGCAAATTGGTCTGGAGGAACAGTACCTACATCTTCTGATAGTGTAGTGATAAGTTCAGCATTAACAAATGGAAATGCTGTAATAACTATTGATGCAAATGCAACTTGTGGTGCATTGTATCTAATAGGCGGTGGTTCAGGTGTTACAGGTCCATTATTGCAATTTGGGTCAACAGCAGGTGCAATAAGTTTAACAGTTTTTGGTGGTATTTCTATATCAGGCGGTGCTGGAACAGCACCCAATACTAGACCAAAACTAACAAGTAATGCAAATAATTTAGCAACTCTAATTTTAAATGGATACAATGGAGTAAATTACTTTACCTCATCAAGTAATACTTCAGCAAACAACCATACTGGTTTTAATATGAACGAAGGAAACGTTCAAATAATAGGTACTGGAAGTGCTACAATAACTGCTAGTGCTGGACTTAGATTTGGTAATTTGCAAATAGGTGATGGAACAAATGTAAAAACTGTAAATTTTACTCAAACGACAACGAGTACTTTAACAATAACAGGATTAACAGTAAAAACAGGATCTACATTTAATATAGGTAATACAACTGGTACAACAGTATCACCAAATATTGGTTCAAATAATGTTACAAATGTTTCAAATTGGATAAATGGATTGTCAATTGAAAGTGGCGCATCTTTAAATGTATTATCTCCATTAACAGCTAATACTGCAACATTTAACATATTTGGTGGAAACATAATTAATAATGGCACCTTAAATTTATCAAACACAAACAGAAAAATAATAATTAATTTTGGAAATTTAACTAACACTGGTAGAGTTAGAACAATTGGAGGTAATAATCCAATAACATTTAATAAATTAATTTTGAATGATTCATCTTCAACTATCAATTTGAATAATGAAATAAATGTTACTGATTCATTGATTTTAAATAGAGGCATTATTGTAGGTACTACATCAAATAGACTAAATTTAGGTTCAGCTTGTTTAATAGGTGGTGGAAGTAATTTAAGTTATGTTAATGGACCTGTTTCAAACTCTTGGGATATGTCTACATTAACTAAAATTTTTCCATTAGGGAAAGGGAATATTTATAGACCATTGGTTGTTAATTTTACAACTCCTAATTCTCCAATTCTTACTGCTGAATTATTTAATGCTAATCCTGGAGGTACATTTTCAGGAGGAACATTATCACAAAATTTTTATTATCAAACTCAATTATTATCTGGTACTGCTACTTCAGCTGGAACTGCTCAAATTAACTTTTCTGCAATAACAGATGGAGTGCAAAATATTGCTAATATTGGAGTTGGACAATCTTTAACTGTGAATGGAAATTATACAAATTTGGGCAATAGTTTAAATACTGCTTCAAGTGTAACTTCTAATAATTCTTTTAACCCAGCTTCAGGTTTATTTTTAGCTTTGTTGTCAACTGGTGGAAATATATTACCCGTTAAATTTACTAGCTTCAATGCAACCATTAATAACAAACAAACCAATTTGACTTGGACTACCTCAAGCGAAATCAATAACAAAGGTTTTGACATTGAAAGAAGTTTGGATGGTGTTAACTTTGAAACCATTGGATTTGTTAAAGGAAATGCAAACTCAAATCGTGTCAATAAATACAGCTTCATTGATGCCAATCATGCCAGTGCATTTTACAGATTGAAACAAATAGATTTTGATGGTAAGTTTGATTATTCAAATATCATTGCTGTTCAAGGAAATGATTTATTGATTGACATTACTCCAAATCCATTTAACAATGTGATTGATATAAACAGCAACGGTCATTTAGTAAATGTTGAAGTATTAGACATTACTGGTAAAATAGTGATTACAGAAACTATCAATGGTAATAAAACTACTTTAAACACTGCTAGTTTGAACAATGGTGTTTATTTTGTAAGAATAAATAATGGGGAATCAGTTATAACAAGACGCCTAATAAAAAACTAAAATTTTATAATATTTAAAAAGCTGTCTCAAAAGGACAGCTTTTTTTTGGAAATTATTTACTAAAAACTTTCTATTTTATTAATTATAAAAAACAAAATATGAAAATGGTTTAAAATATTATTCCGACTTATCGTAAGCCTTAATAATATCTTTTACTAACTTATGTCTTACTACGTCTTCATAGGTTAAATATTGGAAATGAATCCCTTCAATATTGTCTAATATTTTTACTGCTTTTAGCAAGCCCGACATTTGTTTTTTCGGTAAATCAATTTGCGATAAATCGCCAGTAACAATTACCTTGGCATGAGGACCCATTCGGGTTAGGAACATTTTTAACTGTAAATCTGTGGCGTTTTGGGCTTCATCTAAAATAACAAAAGCATTGTCTAAAGTTCGTCCGCGCATAAACGCCAAAGGTGCTATTTCTATTACACGGGTTTCAATATGTTGCTTGAGTTTTTCGGCAGGAATCATGTCATCTAACGCATCGTATAACGGACGCAAATAGGGATCAATTTTCTCTTTTAAATCGCCAGGTAAAAAGCCTAAATTTTCACCAGCTTCTACTGCGGGACGTGCTAAAATAATTCGTTTTACTTCTTTGTTTTTTAAAGCTTTTACAGCTAAAGCAACTGCAGTATAAGTTTTACCCGTTCCTGCAGGACCAATGGCAAAAAGAATGTCGTTTTTTTGAATAAACTCCACCATAGCTTTCTGATTTGGAGTTTTAGCTTTGATAGCTCTTCCACCATTTCCATACAATATGATATCGGAATTTGCTAAATTATTAGCATTTTCATTGCTTCCATTTTCATCATTTTGAAAATCACCAGCCAGTAAAGCTTTAAATTGAGTGTCACTGATTGTACCATTTTTGTATATAATATCTCCTAATTGAGTGAATTTATTTTCAAATAATTCCATTTCTAAATCATCGCCAGTAAGCATTAATTGGTTACCACGACTAACTATTTTTAATTTGGGAAAATGTGCTTGTAGGATCTTTAAATTACGGTTATTATTGCCCAATATTTCTAATGGATCTAAATTTTCGATAAGAATTTCTTTATTGTTCAAATTATTTGCTGCTTAATTATATTTTTGCACGAATTTATTAAATAACTCAAACCACACAAGTGAATATTATTACCCTCACATCTGATTATGGAAATAACAGTCATTATATTGCTTCAATAAAAGGTAGTTTATTAAAGCATATTACTAATATTCATATAGTTGATGTTACTCATGGTATTCAAAAATTTGACAAAATTGAATCGGCATTTGTTTTAACTAACAGCTATAAAAATTTTACAGATGGCAGTATTCATTTAATTTGTGTGGAAACTAATATTTTAGAATATAAAAATATTGTGATTGCAAAGTATCAAAATCAATATTTTATTGCATTAGATAATGGCATTATTAACCTAATGTTTGATCAACAGTCAGCTGAAATTTGGATTTTAAAAAAAGTATTATTGTCTAATGTTGACTTATTTGTTGAAAATGATGTTTTTGTAAAAATTGCTGAACATATAGTTAATAAATTGCCTATTTCAGACATTGCCCAATTAGGAAAATTGACCAATGGTTTAACCCTCAGAAATGTAAACATTGAAGAAGATGGAATAACAGCTCATGTTGCATTTATTGATGGTTTTGGAAATGTTCATTTTAACTTAAGTAAAACTACCTTTGACGAAGTAAGAAAAGGAAGGAAATTTAAGGCTTATTATGCTAGAAAAAACTTTTTTGATAAAATTTCAATGCATTATACCGAAGGTGTTGCTGGCACAGAATTGTTATTATTTAATTCAAATAATTATATGGAGATAGCTACAAACAGAGGTAATGCTTCCCAATTATTAGGGCTAAAAATAAACAGTAAAATAATAATAGAATTTTTTAACTAAATATATGATAACAAGAGTAGTTAGACTAAGTTTTGATCCAAATAAGTTAACAGATTTTTATAAAGTATTTGAAGCAAGTAAAATACATATTGCAGCATTTAAAGGCTGCAATGGTTTACAGTTAATGCAAGATGCAACAGAAAAGAATGTACTTTACACATTAAGCTATTGGGAAAGTGAGGAATGCTTGAACAAATACAGGTTTTCGGACTTATTTAAAGCCACTTGGAGTGAAACAAAAATTTTGTTTAACAATAAGCCACAAGCATTTAGTTTAGAATTACTCCAAAAAGTAAAATAATATTTGCTTATAAACCAAATATTTTTACTTTTGCAGCCCTTAAAAATAACAATTTTAATGGCGGGGTAGCTCAGATGGTTAGAGCACAGGATTCATAACCCTGAGGTCGGCAGTTCGATTCTGCTCCCCGCTACATTAAAAAAAGCTTTACAGTATATGCTGTAAAGCTTTTTTTTTGATTTTAATAATTGAAATATAGATTATTGCTTAGATAAAAATAAAATTCTTAATTTAAAATAGTTAATTATAATTGCAACTTAAATTAGAACATGCCAGCATCAATACTTTTAGCCACCAACGAAAAGAAGTGGTTGAAAAAAATTATAGAAGAAAAGTTTCAACTAGTAATATCAGATAGTTATTCGTGCAAACGACTCAGTGAATTATTATCTAAAGACCTTAATTTAGAAATAAATTACAATACTATCAGGCGAATTTTTGAAGTGGTAAAAACTAAAAGCAATCCATCTGTTTATAGCTTAAACATACTTGCCAAATCAATAGATTTTAAGGATTTTGAAGCTTTTAAAAAATACATTTACAAATTTGACAATGATATTTTTAACGAATTAATTCATTTGAGTTATGAGCGAAAAAAAATAGATAATCAAATGATGATGGAGTTTATAAAAGATTTGAATTCGCCAAACTGGGAACAGATTTATCTTATAAAAAATGTAATAGATTTATCTATCCAATTAAATGATTTTGACTTTTTAAAACAAGTAATCCACTTGGAGTATAATGAAGGAAATGAAGCGTTTTTAGAAAAATTTACAGTATGTTTTCAGAAATTATATTTTGAAGCTAAAAACAAAAATTCTGCAGTAAATAATTTCATTTTACAAAATATAACAACTTCAGAAATACTACAAAGAATATTATTACAAGTATATGTTAGTGAAGATTATTTAAATGATTTTTGGGGAGATTGGTTAGCCGCTGCCTCAGTTAATTTAGTTCACGACATGGAAGTATTTAAAAGTGTATTATTATGTCAAAAAAAATACAATAAAAACCTTATAAATGAAGCAAAAGAATTATTTGTAATTGCTAAAAATGCTGTTTTTAATTCAGAACAAATGGTTCATCCAATTTTATTAGGTAGGATAGCAGCTTGGGATAAAATATTAAATGCTAGTTCACATCATCCTCCTTTGTATTTTAATCAAATTACGAGTAGTTTCGATCAAGCATGCTATTTTATTTTTTACTACAGACTTATCAATGTATATCAAAAGCCAAAAAATCAAAATGGAATATTAGCATCCATTGATTTAAAAAAACTTCCAAGCACACTAGGAGCTTTTGACAAAAAACTATTGAATAAATTTTATTTAACCTCATCATTATACTATCATCATTTAGCTGAATTTGAAAAGGCTAAAACTGCTTTGTTAAAAGTAGATGAACACAGGTTAGATGTTTGGGAAATAGATTGGTTTTATAAGAATTTTAAATTGTTAAATAAAATTTATAAATAACCAATGGGAGTATTATTTGTAATTTTAAGTGCCATTTGTTTTGGTATAAGCAATGCATATTGGAAAAAAGCAATTGGTCAAAAGTCCTTTTACGTAGTTATATTTTTTAGGGGTTTATTCACTTCTGTATTATTTGGATTGATATTGTTTTTGAATTATATATTTAATTTTGTACCAACTATACTTTTATCAACCGATATAGCTCCAATTTCAACTTATATCTATGCTGTTTTATTATCCATATTTAGTGGCATTGGTTTATATTTTTTCGTTAAATCAATTCAAAAAGATAAGATAAGTGTTGTGGTGCCGCTTTCGTCTATTAATGTATTTTCTGTATTTACTGCGGTTTTTATATTACATGAAACCTGGAAAAATGAATACGTTATTCAAATTGGGTTAGTCGTTTTTGGGGCATTATTAATTTATTCTTCTTCTAAACGTGATAATAAAATTAGTTCCAATAAAAACATTATTTTAACCAGTGTTTTAGCATCATTTTTTTGGGGTATATCATACACATTATTTAAAGTCCCTATTCAAAAAATTGGGGCATTACCTTTTGCTTTTATTTTAGAATTAACCATCACTTGTTTTGCATTTTGTATAATATTATACAATCAAGTTTTACATGAAATATTAAATGGAAATAAAATAAAGCATTATGTTGTTTTATCAATCCTATTGTTTTGTGGAACATTATTTATCAATTTAGGTTTAAAAAACACACCAATCATAGTAGTGAATATTCTTTCAAATTTTACACTGTTAATCTCCTTATTACTAGGTTATATTTTATATAATGAAAAGCTTAAATGGAAAGAATGGATAGGTGTTTCATTCATTATTATTGCCATTTTTTTAGCAGCATTTTTATAAAAACTGCAATTCAATTATTTGATTTAAATTAAAATCATTTGTACTCATTTGTACCCATAGGTTTATTGTTGGATTGGTTTATTTGTAAAATAGATAAAACTATTGAATTAGAAACTATTTGAATGAAAAAAAAGCAATTTTAATTTTATGCTTTGGCATTACCACTGCAAAAGCACAACAATCAACCAATACTTCAGTAGTAAATGCTTGAAAATATATACTTTAACCCTATGAAATTTATTTAAAATTTGCCAGCATCAATACTTGTAGCTACCAATGAAAAGAAGTGGTTGAAAAAAATAATAGAAGAAAAATTTCAACTTGATATAATAGATAGTTATTCGTGCAAACTACTCAGTGAATTATTATCTAAAGACCTTAATTTAGAAATAAATTACAATACTATCAGGCGAATTTTTGAAGTGGTAAAAACTAAAAGCAATCCATCTGTTTATAGCTTGAACCTACTTGCTAAATCAATAGATTTTAACGATTTTGAAGATTTTAAGAAATACATTTACAAGTTTGACAATGATATTTTTAACGAATTAATTCATTTGAGTTTAGAACGTAAAAAAATTAATCATCAAATGCTGATGGAATTTGTACAAGATTTGACTTCGCCAAATTGGGAACAAATTTATCAATTAAAAACTGTAATTGATTTATGTATTGAAATTCAGGATTTTGATTTTCTAAAACAAGTAATTCATTTGAAATATAATTTAGGAAATGAAGCGTTTTTAGAGAAATTTACAGTTTGTTTTCAAAGATTATATTTTGAAGCTAAAAATAAAAATTTATCAGTTAGTGATTTCATTTTACAAAATATAGCTACTTCAGAAATACTACAAAGAATATTATTACAAATATATGTGAGTGAAGAATATTTGAATGATTTTTGGGGAGATTGGTTAGAGGCCGCTTCCGTTGATTTGGTTTATGACATGGAAGTATTTAGAAACATACTTTTATGTCAAAAGAAATTTAATTTAAACCTTTTTGATGAGGCTAAGGAATTGCATTTAAAAGCTAAAAATGATATTTTAAAAGTTGAACAAAATTTGCATCCAATTTTATTGGGTAGAATAGCGGCATGGGAAAGGATATTGAATTCTTCCACTCAGGATCCACCTTTATATTTAAATCAAATTGCAAGTTGTTTTGATAAAGCCTGTTATTTTGTTTTTTACTACAGACTTATCAATGTTTACCAAAAAGTCGATTTTCAAAAAGGAATGATAGTGTCTATTGATTTAAATAATTTACCAACTAATTTAGGGGCTTTTGATAAGAGACTTCTGAATAAATTTTACTTAACATCTGCTTTGTATTACCATCATGCTTCTGAATTTGAAAAAGCTAAATTGACCTTATTGAAATTTGATGAAAACAGGTTAGATGTTTGGGAAATAGATTGGTTTGATAATAATTTTAAAATATTAAGTGAAATATATAATTAATGGAATTATATTCCAAGTATAAAGTGCCATTAGTTTCCGAATAAGTAATGCTTTTTGTAAAAAGTAATGCTATTTAAAAAAAAGCAATTGGTTTAAAATCATTTGTACCCATTTGTACCCATAGGTTTATTATTTGAATTGTTTATTTGTAAAAAAAACTATTAAATAAGAAACTATTTAAATGAAAAAAGTAATAATTATTTTATGCTTTGGCATAACAACTGCTAAAGCACAACAATCAACCAATACTTCAGGAGGAAATGTCACTGGAACGGGAGGGACAGTTAGTTATTCAGTAGGGCAAATGAATTATACCACCAACACTGGAACAAGCGGTTCTGCCTGTCAAGGTGTACAACAACCGTATGAAATTTATATGGTTACAAGTGTGGATGAAGCAAAAGATTTAAATATCAATTTGTCTGCTTTCCCGAATCCAACATTCGATAATTTAACATTAAAGATTGAAAGTTCAACTACCAAAAACCTAAGCTATTTGTTGTTTGATATAAATGGTAAGTTATTGGCTACTCAAAAACTAGAGGGTGCTGAAACCAAAATAGCCATGAATAATTATGCAGCTGCAACTTATTTTATAAAAATTACAGAAAACAATAACACACTAAAAACATTTAAAATTATTAAAAACTAAATCCTATGAAAAAAATATATTCACTATTAGTAGCTATCATTTTTAGCTCACAATTATTTGCGCAAGCTCCAAAAAAAATGAGCTACCAAGCAGTAATCAGAAACAGTTCCAATGCCTTAGTTGTATCAAAAAGTGTTGGCATGCAAATTAGCATTTTGCAAGGTTCAGCAACGGGAACTGCAGTATATGTAGAACGCCAGTTTCCCGCCACCAACGCCAATGGATTAGCAAGCATTGAAATTGGAACAGGAACAGTAGTAAGTGGATCAATGATTACTATTAACTGGGCCAATGGTCCTTATTTTATTAAAACCGAAACTGATATCAACGGAGGTTCAAGCTATACTATTTCAGGAACTAGCGAATTAATGAGTGTGCCTTATGCATTATTTGCAGCAAATAGTACTCCTGGCCCACAAGGTATTCAAGGTATTCAAGGAATTCAAGGAATAAAAGGGGATAGTGGTTTAAGAGGATTAACTGGTTCACAAGGATTACAAGGTATTCAGGGAGTGCAAGGTATTCAAGGAATAAAAGGGGATAGTGGTTTAAGAGGATTAACTGGTTCACAAGGATTACAAGGTATTCAGGGAGTGCAAGGTATTCAAGGAATAAAAGGTGATAGTGGTTTAAGAGGATTAACTGGTTCACAAGGATTACAAGGTATTCAGGGAGTTCAAGGTATTCAAGGAATAAAAGGGGATAGTGGTGCCAGAGGATTAACAGGTCCACAGGGTATTCAAGGAATAAAAGGCGATTCAGGCTTAAATGGAGCTATTAATGCTTGGGGCTTATTAGGAAGTACAGGTACAGTTGATAGCATTAATTTTATTGGAACAACCAATAATGTTCCTTTTAACATCAGGGTAAATAACCAAAAAGCAGGAAGAATAGATCCAACAAAAAGAAATGCTTTTTTTGGTTACCAATCAGGTGCGTCAAATACTACTGGAAATAGGAATATAGCATTTGGCGATTCTGCATTGTATGCAAATACAACTGGAAATGCAAATTCAGCAATTGGAAAAAATGCATTACAATTCAACACAACAGGATATGCCAATTCGGCAACAGGATATAATTCATTATTTTCGAATATTACTGGTAACTATAATACTGCAAATGGTGTTGCAGCATTATCACTTAACACCACTGGAAATTATAACACTGCTGTTGGTGCAAATACTTTATGGAATAATACCATTGGTTCAAACAATACTGCACTTGGAGAAGAGGCATTATCAGTTAATACGGAAGGTTCATTTAATACAGCAACTGGAGTTGTGGCTTTAAATAGTAAC
>CANGPW010000049.1 GCA_947456185.1 Bacteroidota bacterium
ACCCCACTTTGTGTAGCTGTTAAATAAGTTTGAACAATTAAATCGGCAGCCGAAAAGTAAACGCCTACTTCATTATTTGGAATAAAATCAGTTCTGAGAATTACACTATTTTCTAATCCTAAATTTTTTATTTGTTGTAAATAAGGTTCACTGTTTTCGTAAAATTCACCTGCTACAATGAGCTTTAAATTTGGATACGAATGTTTTAACAAAACAAAACTATCCAACAATAAACTTAAACCTTTGTATTTTCTTATAAATCCAAAAAATAATAAATAATCATCCGCTTCATTTAAACCTAATTTTCTTTTAGCTTCCTGCTTATCCAATAATGGGCCAAACATATCATACATTGGGTGCGGCACATATTTTTTTGGCTTGCCTGTGGCAAATAAATCAACATGCGCATATACTTCCCTACTCATGGCCAAAAAGCCATCACAAGCATCTATAAAATATTGGGTAAATGCATTATCAAAAAACTGTTGTTCGTGTGGAATAATATTATCGGCAATGGTAATGATTTTTGTCTTCCCATTTGCTTTCATTAAGCGTGCAATAGTTCCAAATGCAGGCGCCATAAAACTCATCCAATACCTAAAAATTACTACATCGTATTGTTTGTTTTTTAGTTTATTTCCCACCAAAAACCAATTCAAAGGATTGACTGAATTGATAATGGAATGAATGGTAATATCTGTTGGTTTTGGGTCATCGCTCATTTGCGTTTTTCCGGGAAACAATAATTTAGGATATTGTAATGAAAAACTAGCAATTTCGCACTCATGACCTTGAGCATTAAACTCTTTGCAAAGGCGTTCGTTATAAGTAGCCAAACCGCCACGCAAAGGCCAAGCCGGACCAATAATTAGAATCTTTTTCTTAGTCATTATAACCGATGTATTTGGTTATTCCATAATGGTTTCTTTCGTTTGAATTTCGGCTAATTAATTCACCAATAAATCCAGCTAAAAACAATTGCATACCAATAATGATTGAAACCAAAGAAATATAAAACATGGGTTGTTCTGTAATTCCTCTATTTAAATTCATGTTATGAGAAATATACCATAATTTTTGAAGACCAATATAAGCTGCTCCAAAAAAACCAAGCATAAAAAATAAAGTACCTAAAACTCCAAAGAAATGCATGGGTTTTTTACCAAATTTTGAAACAAAAAAGATGGTTAATAAATCGAGAAAACCATTGATAAAACGGTCGAAACCAAACTTAGTAACTCCATATTTACGAGCTCTATGAACTACTTCTTTTTCGGTAATTTTTGTAAAGCCATTCCACTTAGCTAAAACCGGAATGTAACGGTGCATTTCATTATAAACTTCAATGGCTTTAACCACATCAACTTTATATGCTTTTAAACCACAATTGAAATCATTCAATTCTATTCCACTCATTTTGCGAGTAGCCCAATTAAATATTTTGGTAGGAAGGGTTTTAGTAATGGGGTCATAACGTTTCTTTTTCCAACCACTTACCAAATCAAAACCATCGTTAACTATCATGTTATACAAACCTGGAATTTCATCTGGACTATCTTGCATATCGGCATCCATTGTAATCACTACATTGCCTTGCACTTTATGAAAAGCTACGTTTAATGCGGCAGATTTGCCATAATTTCTTCTGAATTTGATGGCTTTTATAAATGGATTGATTACAGAAAGTTTTTCTACAACAGCCCAACTGTTATCAGTGCTGCCATCGTCAACCATTATAATTTCATAAGTGAAATTATTTTCATTCATTACGCGTTCAATCCAAGCCAATAACTCTGGCAACGACTCATCTTCATTATAAAATGGTATTACAACCGATATCTGAATTTCTTTCACTTATAAATAATTTTATGGTTAATATGATTGATTTAATTACATGTCAAGACTTTTGTAAGTATCTTCTGGATCACGTTTTTGAACAAAAATAGCTAAGATTAAGCTTACAATCAATACATAAATATTGACTCCAAATAATTGTGATGAAATTTTTGATTCTGCCGAATTCTTATCTTTCATGGCTCCAATTATTTCCATTTTCTTGTCTTCATCAAAATAATCCATTTCCAAAATTGCTTTTTTAGCAGTTTCAATTTCTTTCAATAATTCTTCAGGATTAATGAATTTATAAAAAATAAACTTCCAAGCTGCTAAAATGATAGAAGCCATTACACCAATAAATAAAGCTGTTTTCAATACTTCTGTATATTTACTAAATCCATTAACTTGTTGGTCTCTTCTTATTTTCATACCTAAAAATAAAATGGTAACCGTTGAAGATAATAAAATAACAGAATCAATCAAAGGATGATCGCCTCTGTTAACTCCAGCAATCAAAAATACTAAATCAAGAATGATGATTGCAGCAGCATAAATAATTCCAAATTTTAAAGCATGAAGCCAAAGTGGTGTTTCGTTTTCTTGGTGTTCCATTTAAATTAATTATGGTTGGTAAATGCTAATAATGCCGCAAGCACGCTTATTTCAAAAGCATTGTATTTGCCTTTAAATTGACCTATCATTTCAGTAGAATATGGAGTTTGGAAAAACATGACCATTGGAATAAATATTTCTTTTATTTCCGATGAATCTGGTAAAGTTGCCTTTAGTTTTGTCAAATCATCAAAATCAGCTTCATCCAAATCGTTTTCTATTAATGGCTCATATATTTTAAATTCGTCTTGAAATTCGTCCATGTCAGTTAACAAAAATTCATTCAAGAAATCTTCAATTGAAATATTTGCATCCGCATCATTGGCCTCATTGATGTATAAAAACACATTTAATAATTCAGTGCCGCGTTCTACTGTTTTCTCTTCAATTTCTTCCCATTCTTCTGAGTCAAAATACTCTTCATCGTGTGCAAAAGCTGATAAAAAATGAACCAACATTAAGTCAAAAACTACTTCTTCTATTTCGCCATAACCGCCTTTATTCATTAATGTATCCAGCGATTTCATTTTGTTTTCAAACGAGTCTATCGACACAAATATTTGACTGCAATTGTCATATATATTTGTTAAATTTTTTCCTTCTGCATAAGTTCCAAGCAAAGCTTGAAGTGAACTCAATATCACTTTATTTTGGTGTTCTATGATCATTTTTTAAAATGTTTGTATTTTGTTTTTATAGTATGTGGCAATTACTTTGCCTTGCAATTCTTTGTTATAAACCATGCTATTTCTCGATTTCGAAAAATTAGTTTTATCATTCAATGTCCATTTTTTATTGACATCAAAAATAATAAAATCTGCTGCTGCTCCTTTTTCAAAAACAGGAATTGGTTTGTTTAAAATAGTTCGTGGATTGGTACTTAATTTTTGAACCAATAAATTGGTATCAAAATTATTCGGTGCATTTGCTAATAGCAATGGCAATGCAGTTTGTAGCATAATCATTCCTTCATCAGCATATTCAAATTCTACTTCTTTTAGCTCTGCATTTTGTGGCAAATGGTCTGTTACAATCGCATCAATTGTTCCGTCTATTAATCCATTCCAAAGTGCTTTTCTATCTTCTTTGCTGCGCAATGGTGGATTCAATTTTAAGTTAGAATTATAATCAACCAAATCGGTATCAGTAAAACATAAATTGGCAATGGCCACATCGCAGGTAATTGGCAAACCTTTTTTCTTGGCTTTTTGGATTATTTCAACAGAAACTTTACTTGAAATATGCGAAAAATGAATGCTTGAATTGGTGTATTTTGCTAATTCAATATCACGTTTAATGGCCAATTCTTCCGTGATAGAAGGAATGCCTTTTAAACCTAAAAGCACGCTGGTATTTCCTTCGTGCATTCTTCCTCCATTACTTAAATTCAAATCTTCGGCATGAGTAAAAACCTTAGCACCAAATATTTGAGTGTATTGCAAAGCACGCAGCATTAAACTGCTATTTTTAACGGCTTGGTTAGCATCCGTAAAACCAATGGCTCCAGCTAAATGCATGTCGTACATTTCACTCATTTCCTTGCCTTCCATTTTATTACTTAATGTGCCAAAAGGCAATAAAGTTACTGGTAATTTCTTTGATTGATTGATGACATATTCCACCGCACTTTTACTATTAATGCTTGGCTCACTGTCGGGCAAAACACATACAATTGAAAATCCGCCTGCATTTGCAGATTGTGCTAAAGTAGTTAAAGTTTCTTTGTGTTCATTCCCGGGATCTGAACTGTGTGAGCGCAAACAAACCAAACTTGGTAATAAGCTGGCTTTTTTTGCATCAATAACTTGCTTGTATTTTTGACTGTTTGAAAATATTTTTTTGCTGCTTAAAACTACAGTATCAATATGATTATCAACTATCAACACATCGCAAACTTTATTTAAAAAAGGACTTGCAGGAAAGCAAACAGTGGCATTTAAAATGAGTATTTCCATAAAAAAATTAAGCTTGGCGAATGTAAGGAATTGTATTGTAAAATCAAATTAATTGAAAATGAACGAAAAATAGTGCTGTAAATTAATTTTTTTTGCCAATTACTAACCACCTAAAAGCCCATGCCCATTTTAAGTTTATTTTACTTAATTCAATATTGCTTTTTTCTAAAATTTGAAGCCAATCATTTTTAACAAAACCTCTAGCTACAGAAAGCTTCGCATCGTTTTTTACTAAATACGATTTGCTAAATATATGCGTTAGCCAAGCAATTGAATAATAAGCCAAAAAATGACGGTGCAAATCGTTGATGATAAAACCTTGTTTGGCATTTGTATTACACCATTTTATTAATTTAATAATTTCTTGGTCTGTTAAATGGTGGGTAAATAAACAAGCTAAGGCAAAATCAAATTGAATATTCATGCTTGGTAATTCATTATAATTTGCTTGAATAAATGTAATTTCAGGAAAATCTTTTGCTTGATTTATTGCATAATCAATACAATCTTTTTTTAAATCAACTCCAATAAAATTAAATTTGAAATCGTTTTTTTTAGCCCATTTAGCCAAATAAATTAGGTTATCGCCACCACCACAACCAATATCTATTAATGTGTAAACTGTATTTTTTTCAAGTTTAAATTGCTTTAAACCTTTTAACGTAACTTGATGACCGCCAAGCCAAGTATTTATGATATTTAGCTCCAATAAATTTTGGTATAAATCCTTCGTTGGAATATCATTTTGGTCTAATATTTCTTTTTGTAATGACCTAACTTTAAAGTTTAACATTGCAATAGCAAAGCAAACATTTTTTTATGTAATTATAATAAAAAGGACAAAATCATTTAAATAGTTAGATTCTTGTCAGAATCAACTTTCCAAAAACAAATTATTAGCTTTAATTCGCAAAACAAAAAAACAGATAAAATATGAAGAAACAGATTTTTACTGCATTATGCGCTTTACTTATAACTAATTATAGTAATGCAACTATTGTAAACACTACTATTAATAAAACTGTTGATAGCATAACTACAAGTTATCAATTAGATGTAACCAATGAAGGCGCTTATGATGTAACATTCAATTATTTTGCCAATGGCTCTATTACGATTACCGGAAGAGTAGGAAATGGAAATAATAATTATTTTGCTACAGGAACTATTAGTGGTGGAAATAATTACCCTGTAAAAGTAAATAACAATAAAGTTTTTACAAGTTTAAGCACCTGGAGATCAAATCCAATTTTTATTCAAAGTCCCTTTTTAACATATACTGATTTTGCCGGAAAAGGAAATCAATACATAGTAGGCAGAATGAATTATAATACAACTGAGCTTTTTTACTTTTGGATTTTAGTAAATGTTTCAAGTAATGGCTCCACTTTAAATATTTTAAAATGTGCTTATGAAACCGAACCAGACTCTTCACTATTAACAGGTAATGAAGGTCAAAATGGTTCTGGAGTATTTACAAATCATGTATTTAGTAATACCAATTTTAGTTTATTTCCGCAGCCAGCAAGCACTCAAATAGAAATTCAAACCAATGAAATAATTCAAGGTTATAAAATTTTCGACTTAAATGGTCAATTATTAAATGAGCAAAATTATTTAAAAAACAAAATAATAGATGTTGCCAATTTGCCAAAAGGTATTTACTTGCTTGAATTATTAAACAACAATAATTTTATTTCAACTAAGAAAATAATAATTGAATAAAAACATGAAAATAAACAAAATTATTTTAACAATGGTAGCAAGCACCAGTCTTGTGTTTTCAAGTTATGCTCAAAAACAACCTCAAAAAATGACTGATAAAAAAATTATAAATACAGCTCACAAATTTGAAGTAGAAGCCGATCGCTTTGCCGATTTACAAGTATTACGTTACCAAATAGAGGGTTTTGATGAGCTTACGCCAAAACAAAAAGAGTTAGCATACTATTTATTTGAAGCTGCCAATTCAGGGAGAGATATTATTTACGATCAAAAATATAAATATAATTTAACCATTCGTAAAACCATAGAAGCAATTTATAATAGCTATATGGGTAATAAAAAAGATGCACAATTTCAAAAGTTTGAAACCTATGCCAAACGTGTTTTCTTTTCAAATGGAATTCACCATCATTACTCTAATTTAAAATTTATTCCTGAATGTTCTTACGATTTTTTTAAATTATTGGTTCAAGGTTCTGATTCAAAGTTATTGCCATTAAATGGTAAATCAATTGATGATTTTTTATTGGATTTGAAGCCTATTATATTTGATCCCAAATTTGAAAATAAAACTGTTGATTTAGCTTCAGGCATTGACAATGTAAAAGCATCATCCAATAATTTTTATGAAGGTGTTACCCAAAAAGAAGTAGAAGATTACTACGATGCTAAAATGACAAAAGACGATTCTCAACCAATTTCTTGGGGTTTGAATAGTAAAATGGTAAAAGAAAATGGCGTGGTAACAGAAAAAGTTTGGAAAGTTGGTGGCATGTATAGCCGATCATTGGAACAAATGGTTTATTGGCTGAATAAGGCGGTAACTGTTGCTGAAAATGACCAACAAAAATTGACTTTATCATTACTTGTTGAATACTTTAACACTGGTGATTTAAAAAAATGGGACGAGTACAATATTGCTTGGGTTTCGGATGTAAACAGTAGGTTAGACGTGGTAAATGGTTTTATAGAGGTATATGATGACGCCATTGGAAAACGTGGGGCTTTTGAATCGGTAGTTTCGCTTAAAGACATGATAGCTACCAAACGAATAGAAGCAGTAGCAAAAGAAGCACAATGGTTTGAAGATAATTCTCCAATAGCTGCCGAACATAAAAAGAAAGAAGTAAAAGGAATTACTGCAAAAGTAATTACTGTTATTCAGGAATCGGGTGCCAGTGCGCAATCAACTCCAATAGGAATCAACCTTCCAAATGCAAATTGGATTCGTCAGCAACACGGAAGCAAATCGGTTTCATTGAGTAATATTGTTCATAGCTATAATATTGTGGGTGCTAAAAGCCCCATGTTAAAAGAATTTGCTGAAAACGAAAAACAAATAGAACGTGCTAAAAAATATGGTTCATTGGCTGGCGATTTACATACTGATATGCATGAAGTTATTGGTCATGCAAGTGGACAAATTAACAAAGGAATTGGCGATCCAGATCAAACTTTAAAAAATTATGCAAGTACTTTAGAAGAAGCCCGTGCTGATTTAGTAGCACTGTATTATGTGTTAGATCAAAAATTAGTTGACATGGGTGTAATGCCTAGTCTTGATTGCGGTAAAGCTGAATATGATGGCTATATAATGAATGGTTTGATTACTCAATTAACCCGTTTAAATATTGGCGAAAACTTAGAAGAAGCACACATGCGTAACCGCCAATTAAATGCAAAATGGGCTTATGAAATGGGTAAAAAAGACAATGTAATTTCATTTATTAAACGCAATGGAAAAACTTACGTAAAAGTAAATGACTATAATAAATTACGTGATTTATTTGGACAATTATTGAAAGAAATTCAACGCATTAAATCAGAAGGTGACTTTAAAGCTGCAACTGAACTAGTAGAAAATTATGGCGTAAAAGTAGACCAAACATTATTGAAAGAAGTAAAAAGTCGTTTCAATAAATTAAACGTTGCAGCTTACAAAGGATTTATGCAGCCTAAGTTAGTGCCTGTTATGGAAGGTGAAACAATTTTGGATGTAAAAGTTGAATATCCATCAGATTTTTTGAAAACTCAATTAGAATTAAGTAAAAAATACAGTTTTTTACCTGCTATAAACTAATTGATTTTGATATAATTATTATAAAAAAAGGCCTCAATGAGGCTTTTTTTATTTGATTTTTTTATTTTTATTATAAATAAACTAATTAAAATCTATTTCACCAATTCCTTCAATTTTTTATACTTCAAATAAACTTCTTTGGCGGTTAGTTTAGCGATGACATATCCGAACTTTCCATCTAAAAAACCAAGCATAAATATATAATCTCTAATAAAGCGAAAAACTGGACTGAATCCTATTTTAAAATAAGAAGATTTTTTGCCTTTTACTTGGTAGGCTTTGGCTGCAATGCTTGAAAAATATTCCACTTTTCCTTCATGTTCTGCTATGGAATTATAACTCCAATGAAGAATTTTACCTTGCAATTTTTCAATATTACTTCCTGCTTGCATTTCAAATTTATCGTGTGGATTTAACCCTCCCCATTTCCCTTTTTTGCAATTCCATAAACGCAATTTCAAATCACTTTGCCAAGCACCATGGTTTATCCATTTACCGCAATAATTATTGTATCGGTTGGTAATATATCCATCAGCGGGATTATTGTATGCTTTGATTTTTAAAATTTCATTTTTTAGCGTTTCATCAATGGCTTCATCGGCATCTAACGAAAGAATAAAAGGAAATAATGCATGTGAAATAGCAAAGTTTTTTTGCTCAATATGTCCTAAAAATTGCTGTAAAACCACTCTTGCTCCTAACTCTTTTGCTATTTCTACAGTATGATCAGTCGAAAATGAATCAATCACAATAATGTCATCGGCAATGGATTGAACAGATTGTATGCATCGCTTAATATTCTGCGATTCGTTATAGGTAATTATGGCTACAGTTAACTTCATTTTGCAATCCACCAAGCCCTTAATTTTGCCCAATAAAAACCAATGTCTTTCTTTGTTTTTAAAGTTTTATTATCATCAAAAACATCGCCTAAAAGCAATACATTTTTATAAAAATAGGAAGATGGAATTTTCCATTTAGCGGCAAATTGTTTTCTGCCATCATTTCGCTGAACCCTACCTGTGCTTTTACTTTGAAAATGATAAACTAAGCTACTACCTAAACCTTTAAAATTGCGAACTCCTAGATTCCATAATTTCATTGAAAAATCAGGATCGCTATACATTCCCGGACTAAATTCTTCACTGAATCCACCTACTTTCAAGAACATTTCTTTATGAACTAAACTTGGCGGCCAGCTTGCACCAAACCAATCTGGTGTATTAATTTTTTCTATAAAATTTAAAAGTTCTGCTTCTTTAAAATTTACGGGTGAAGTTCCAAAATTATAAGGAGAAATGGCACATTTATTTGAACTGAATTTTGGTTCAATCATGGTTCCACTAAAATACCATAATTGATTTATTTGTTTATGAACTTCATTGCTTAAAGCCACGTCCCAATTAGGACAAACATACATATCGTCATTTAAAAACAAAATATAATCGGTTTGTGCCAATGTAACCATTGCATTTAATGCATAGCAAACTCCAGCATTTTCAGTGGAATAAGTATAATTAAAATCTTGTGTTTTTATCCATTCAAAAGTGCCATCTGTGCCTTCATTTACATGAATAATAATTTGATGTTTATATTTTGAATTTTTCAATATTGACTCCACACAAAGTTGCAACATGGCAAGGTTATTCCAAGTTGGAATTACGATGCTAAACTTATATTCACTATAGTTTTGCTGAGTTGGATGGAATGTAATATTTGGCTTTTGAAAAGCTTGCATTTATATTTTTTGAAAATTATTATTTTATTTCTTTAAACCTATTTCAAGCAAACGCTCATTTAAATATTCTCCAGCTGAAATCGGTTCATAATGTAATTGGTAGCTCGAAGTAACACAACTTTCTAAACAATCTAATCGCATTTCACTTCTTGGATGTAAAAAGAAAGGAATACTAAATCGACTGCTTCCCCATTTTTCTTTTGGCGGATTTACAACTCTATGCGTGGTAGATTTTAATTTATTATTGGTTAAACGTTGAAGCATATCGCCAACATTCACCACCAATTGCTCTGGCAAAGCGGTAATTCCAATCCATTCACCTTGTTTATTTAAAACTTCTAATCCTTCGGCACTTGCACCCATTAATAAAGTTATTAAGTTAATGTCCTCATGCTCGGCTGAACGAACCGCACTTTCAGGTTCATTGGTAATTGGGGGATAATGAATAGGTCTTAAAATGGAATTGCCATTTTTTATTTTAGCATCAAAATAAAATTCATCTAAGCCTAAGTATAATGCAATGGCGCGTAACATATACTTTCCAGTTTCTTCTAATTCTTTGTAAGCCTTCATTCCATAATGATTGAATTTTGGCATTTCAGGAATAAAAATATTTTCAGGATATTCAATTTTTATTGGATCATTGTCTTCTACTTCTTGTCCAAAATGCCAAAATTCTTTTAAATCCCCCACACTTCTACCTTTTGCATGTTCCTTTCCAAAGCCAATATAACCTCGTTGCCCGGCAATTTCAGGATTTTCAAAACTATTTTTTTTTACCAATGGCAAATTAAAAAATGTTTCCACTTGTTGGTATAAATTTTCAGCAGTTTCATCACTTAACAAATGACCTTTTACTGCTACAAATCCTATTTCTTCATAAGCATAGCCAAGTTCTTGAACAAACTTTTCTTTGCGTTTTAAATCTCCACTTATAAAGTCTTTTAAATCAATTGATGGTATTCCTGCTTCCATTTTTATAAATTTATTAACTGCGAATATAATAATTATTGATTGGTATATAAACAATTAAGGGAAACTGCCTTTTAGTGAATTGTAAATGACATGTTTTTAAATTAAAACTTTATTTTAGTTCAACTTTATTTTAAAAATAGGTATTTAAATAAATATTTATTTAAATTTGAATGACTAAAAACAAAATGAAAATGAAAAAAATATTTACAATCATTGCTGCAATAACAGTATTTACTCATGTGCAAGCACAACGTTACAAAGACAAAATTTTTACAAGTGTATCAGTTGATAGTGTAGTTTATGGAAACGCCAATACTTTTAGCAACGCTCCACAAGAATTAAAAATGAATATTTACCAACCTGTAAATGATACAGTAACCAGTAGACCATTACTAGTTTTGGCCCATGGAGGTTCATTTGTTGGAGGAAGTAGGTATGCTGAAGATATAGTATACTTGTGTAATGAATTTGCTAAACGTGGTTATGTTTGCGTTTCTATTCAATATAGATTAGGAGTTGACATCACTGAAATATTATTGGATCAAACACAAGCAGGACCTCAATTTTCAAATGCAGTTTGGCGTGGTACCCTAGATGGTAGAGGTGCTATTCGTTATTTAAGAGCTAATGCAAGTAAATATAAAATAAGTACAGGTCAAGTTTATCTTGGTGGTATTTCTGCAGGTGGTGTTTTAGGATTACACGAAGCATTTTTAGATTTACCTTCAGAGGTAGGTGCTGCTAATCCTAAATTTGACACTGTAACTATTGGTGGAATTGAAGGTTCATCAGGAACTCCTGGTCAAAGTTGGAGAGTAAAAGGTGTAATTAACTTATGCGGAGCTATAGGCGATGTAAATTGGATGAGTAACAATAAAAATGTTTCCATATTCAGTGTTCATGGAACCAAAGATGCTACGGTTCCTTATAAAACAGATTATTTTTCTTTTAATAATTTAAAAATAGGAATACTTAGTGGAAGTTTTGTGGTAGATTCTATGGCAAAATTATTAGGAATGAAATCTGTATTTTATACTTTTAAAGATGCGCCTCATATTCCATTTTCACCTGGTGTTGGAACAGTTGAAAGCAGCACTTCGTATATGGATACAACTGAAACATTGTTAAGAGACTTTTTGTTTGATGACATAAAAACTCAAGGTGTTGGCGTTTATAATGTTTTGGCACCAAACGATGTAAAATTATATCCAAATCCTGCAAAAGAAATGGTAACAATTGATATTAATTTTGGAACTAAAAATGTAATTACTTTAATGGATTTAAGTGGTAAAATTATTGAAACCATTCAATCAAATAAAGCATCAACAAATTTAAACTTGTATCATTTACAAACAGGAATTTATTTTGTGAATATTTACAATGAAAATGGTAGCATTACCAAGAAATTAATCGTTGAATAAATTCGTATTCGAATACGTTCAATATAATAAAAAAAAGCGCTTGCAAATATTTGCAAGCGCTTTTTTTTTAATTTCTATACGTCATTGCGAACGAAGTGAAGCAATCTAATTATATATTTGGTTCGAGATTGCTTCACTTCGTTCGCAATGACGACCTAAATAAACATATTAGTATTTTTTGAAGTATAAAAGTGTTTTTTATAGCTTCATACAAGTTTTTTGTTTTACAATGGTATCAATCCATTGCTGTTGCTTTTCGGGACTAAAAAATTTAGCGGGGGTTTCTAACTTACAAAATCTAATTTTATTTTCTTGGCAATATTCCGCTGTAAGCGCAATTTGTTTCTTTGTATTGGCAATTCCATTAAATGTTTTTCGGGTAAAATAAACAGCTTTCAAATTACTTAATCCAGCTATTAAAGTTGGAATATCTTTCCATTCGCTGGCATGCGTATCAATAAAAGTATCATCTAAATTATTTTCTTCCCCTTCAGGTACTTCTAATGTTGCTATCAAATCGGCAAAATCAATTTTATATTTTAGCATAAATTCTTGCTTTTCTATCAAAGTAGCTTCTTTTAAACTTGGTAAATTATAACAAATGGGTAATAAATGCCATAGAAAATTTCGAGCTTTTCCAAAAAAGAAATCTGCCCCATCTAACACATCATGGCTAAAAGTTCCAAGAATTAGAATTTCTGTTTCTGGATTTACCTGGTAATTTTTGAATTTATTTTGAACTATCGACATTGGAATTTGGGTGTAAATTGATGAATGCAATTAAAACTAAAAAAGCCTAGAATAAAATTTATTCTAGGCTTTTGAATTAAATATCTGTAGCTCGTAGGGGAGTCGAACCCCTCTTTATTGGATGAAAACCAATTGTCCTAACCGATAGACGAACGAGCCATTTTTGGGTTGGCAAATGTAAGAATATTCTTTTGGAAACAAAATATATTATTCAGAAAAAATTTAACGGCTTAAAATCAGCCCATTATTTTCTAAAATGAAATCATTGAACAAACCCAAAAATACTTTTTAAGCCATTGCTTTTATAATATCGGCAAAACTTCTGCTTTGCAAAGCCGCACCGCCAACCAAAGCACCATCAATATCGGGCGCTGAAAATAGCTCTACTGCATTATCAGCTTTTACACTTCCACCATACTGAATAGTTAAATGATCTGCAGTAGTTTCATTGTATTTTTCACGTACTAAATTTCTAATAAAAGCATGCACTTCTTGCGCTTGGGCGGTACTAGCAGTTTTGCCAGTTCCAATGGCCCAAACAGGTTCATAAGCCACTACCACATTTGCCATTTGCTCGGCATTTAAATGAAATAAACCTTCACTAATTTGTGTTTTTAAAACATTGAAATGAACATTGCTTTCGCGTTCTGCTAATGTTTCACCTACACAATATATTGGATTCAATGATTCGGCTAAAACAGCGTCTACTTTTTTAGCTAACCAATCATTGGTTTCGCCAAAATATTGTCTGCGTTCACTATGACCAATAATAATATATTTACCACCACAACTTTTAACCATGCTTGCACTAATTTCGCCAGTATAAGCGCCACTTGAATGGTTACTACAGTTTTGAGCACCGCTACTAATATTAGCAAAATCAGCAGTCATTCTGCTAATTGAATTAATATAAAGCGAAGGAGGAATAATTACTACTTCCGCACTTCCATGATATTCGTCTTTTATCATGTTACTTAATTCTGAAACTAAAGCCATTCCTTCGTCAAAGCTTTTGTTCATTTTCCAATTTCCAGCTATTATTTTTTTTCTCATTTTTATCTTTTAATTTTATAAAACCATCAATATCCAAGCAAATCCCAAAGCAAATCCTGAAACAATTTGCGAAATATTATGTGCATTTGCAAATAACCTAGCCGAGGCAACAATGCCTGAAATTAAAACAATGCCAGCAATCATTAATCGTAAATCTAAATAATTGGCAAAATTTGCAATAACTAATAATCCTAACATCGCACCAATACTTGCCATGTGAACACTTATTTTCCAAAAAATATTAATGACTGAAATGCTCACTACAGTTCCAATTCCTGCTAATAAATATTTTAATAAAAGGGAGGAAACACCGACTTTTTGCAATAAATAAAAACTAAAAATATATCCCATTGCAGTAGCTATATAAGGCCATTTTCTGTCTTTTTTATCTTCCATTTGTATGCTGCTTATGCTATTTGTTATTTTCAATAAACCAACAAGCACTAGAGGAATTATGACTGTTAAACTTACAATCACTGAAATAATTGTACTTTTTGCTTGATAGCTCATGGCAGCTAATGAAGGAAAAAGTGTAAACAATAAAAGTAAACTTGCAATATTTATAAATACTGGATGAAATAGCGTTGAAATTACTAATTGGGTATTTTTATTCATGTTATTTTACAGCCACCACACTAATTTCTACATTTGCATTTAGAGGTAATTTAACCACTTGTACCGTTTCTCTTGCAGGAAAATCAGTGGTAAAAAATGTTCCATAAACTTCGTTAATGTCAGCAAAATCGCCTAAGTTGGTACAATAAATAGTAGCTTTTACCACATTTGAAAAATCCATTTTTGCTGCCAATAAAATTGCTTTTAAGTTTTGCATTACTTTAGCAGTTTCAGCCTTGATATCCGTTTGAATCATTTCACCCGTAGCAGCATCTTTTGCCACTTGTCCACTAATATATAGTGTGTTTCCTGCTAAAACAGAATGGCTATAAGGACCAATTGGAGTAGGAGCATTTGCACTGGTAATAATTTTCTTTTCCATTTTTGTATGTTTATTAGTTTTGTTAGTTTTAATTTGCTGCGAATATGAAAATTTTGGCTAAAGGAAACAGTAAAAGATCTGAAGAGTTGAAACAAAAACTTTCATTGCTTGATTTTGAGGTTAATTTTATTGACGAAAATACAACCTTTATTTTAAATGATGACAATTTTGATGCAATTTTTGACTTAAACTTTGATGACAATGATCAGTCATCGTTTTTGGAGTATAATAGTTTAAGAAATACACCTGTATTTGTATGCGCTGTTAAAAATAGTTTGGCACAAATGGTTTTTGAAAAAAATGCAAACATTCAATTTCCATTATTTGGCATCAATAGCATTGAAACGTTTTTGAACAGAAATTTATTAGAAGTTAGCATGCTTAATAAAAGTAATGAACAATTATTAATTGCTACTTTGGATAAACTAAATTGGGAATATAAATTAGTAAATGACAGGGTTGGAATGGTAACGCCAAGAGTAGTTTGCATGCTTATCAATGAAGCTTGTTACACGCTTCAAGAAGGCACTGCAAGTATGGCCGACATTGATATTAGCATGAAGTTGGGAACTAATTATCCTTTTGGACCCTTTGAATGGGCCGATAAAATTGGCATCAAAAACGTGTATGAAATTTTAGAAAATCTTTATAATGACACCAAAGATGAGCGTTATAAAATTTGCCCCCTTTTAAAAACTCATTATTTACTAAAACAAAATTTTAACTTTTAAGCTTTATAGTTAAAAGCAATTCAAACCATTGAAAAAAATAAACATCCTAGTAATCCTTTTTGTATGTATTACAATTAAAGTGATTGCTCAACCAAATATTGTAAAAAATAACGCCTTTGGACCAGCTACTATTTTAGCTTCATTTGTTGACAGTAAAACCAATAAACCAATTGAATATGTTACAGTTTCTTTGATAAAAACAACTGATTCAGCCATTGTAAATGGAACTACAACCACCAAAAAAGGAGAAATAAAATTAGAAAATATTGCATTTGGAGCTTATAAACTGAAAGCTACATTTATAGGTTATAAAAGTTTAACAACTCCCGCATTTTACATTACACCAAAGGAATTAATCAATGATTTGGGTGTGTATAAATTAGACCCGAATTCTAAAAATTTAAAAACAGTAGAAGTAGTTGGGGAACGAAACGATTTTAACAATCAATTGGATAAAAAGACTTACACAGTTGGTAAAAATATTACGAATATTGGTGGTTCTGCTACTGATATTTTGCAAAATATTCCCTCGGTAAATGTGGACATAGACGGAAAAGTAAGCTTGCGTGGAAGTGAAAATGTAACCGTTTTAATTGATGGAAAACCAAGTACTTTAACTGGTGCTAACAGACAAGCTATTTTACAACAATTACCCGCAAATGCAATCAGTGAAGTGGAAATTATTACCAATCCCTCGGCAAAATATGATGCTGATGGAATGGCAGGAATTATTAATATAAAAACTAAAAAAGACAAGCTCAAAGGTTTTAATGCAAACACACAAGTTACAACTGGAACTAACGATAAATATTCGTTCAATATTGGTTTAAATAATAGAACAACTAAATATAATTTATTTGGTAATTATTCTTACCGACATGAACGCAGAGATAACTTTGGCAACAGCGAACAGTTTAACCGTTTTGATACCATCAAATATTCATTTAAAAGTAATAATGATGGTTATAATTTAAACGATTTCCATACAGGTAGAGCAGGAATTGAATATTATTTAAATAACCACAATACGGTGAGTTTATCAACTGGAATTAGTAGCAATATTTCATCAAAAACTGAAGCTTTTTATTACAATTATTTTGATAGTGTGGGTTCATTTACCCAGTATTTTAATAGAAATAATTTTTCAACGGATAATAATTTAACACTTGATGCTAATTTAGATTATAAACGTACAACACCAAAAAATAAATCGGAATTTACTGCTAGCGCATCTGTTAGTTCAAATATAAAAAACTCCAATGAAGCTTATAAAACCAATTTTGATATTGTTGCTTCGCAACGAAATACGAACAGCTCAAACTTTACTAATTTTATAGTCCAAGTTGATTATATTTATCCATTAAAAAATGGAAAATTTGAAACTGGCGCAAAAAACACCAATCGAGTAATAGATAATAACCAACAAGGTTTTAGGTATAATTTTGGAAATAGTGAATATTGGCAAGATTCGTTAATTAGTAACCACTTCATTTATAACGAAAACATAACTGCCGCTTACGCAATTTATACTGGTAAAAAGCAAAAATTTGATTACCAAGTTGGTTTACGGTCGGAGTTAACCAATATTGATGGAAATTCAAAAACTAATTCAATAACATTTAACAATAATTACTTTAACTTTTTCCCAAGTGGTTTTGTTAAATATGCTTTAAGCAAAACGCAAGACTTACAAATAGGATATAGCCGAAGAGTAAACAGACCAGGATTTGAATCATTAAATCCATTTATAGATTTCAGCGATTCATTGAATTTACGTCAAGGAAATCCTAAAATTAAACCAGAGTATATTCATAGTATAGAATTAAATTATTTAACCCAAATAAATAAACTGAATTTAAGCGCCACTTTATATTACCGTTATACCGATAATATGATAGCAAGATACAGAAGTGTAAACCCTGCAACTGGACAATCGTTAATGACATATTTTAACTTTAACTCATCGGAAAATACTGGTGTAGAAGCCATTATTAGATATAGTTTTGTAAAATTAGGAAACTTAATGCTTAGTGGAAATTGGTATAGAAATGTAATCAATGGCAACAATGTTTTGAGTGATTTACAATCGGATATTACCACTTGGAATGTGCGTTTTACTTATAATTTACCCTTACCAAAAGCCTTTTATCTACAAGCAAACGGAATGTACATGGCACCTATGAAATATGGCCAAAGTACTATTAGTGGAATGAACGGTGCCGACATTGGTTTGCGCAAAGATTTTATGAAAAGTAAAATGCAACTTGCTTTAAACTTAAGCGATGTATTTAATATTAGGCAATTCAATATGGTAATAGAAGGCAGTAATTTTAACTCAGAAGCCATGCGTAAAAGAGAAAGTAGAATTCTTACTTTTTCACTTACTTACAGATTTGGTAGCAATGAAAATCCTTTTACTAAGAAAAAACCTGCCATGAGTGCGCCAACTGAAAATATGGACATGGGCTTTTAACCCAAAATACGCAGCGTATTCTGGGTTTAAGTAAGAAATTTTTAACAAAATAACTTTTATAAACTTTTTATATTTACACACTTTTTAAAACAACGATTATGAAAAATATATTTTTAATTATTACTACTTTATTTACCCTCAATTGCTTTGCACAGCAAGAACATCCAACGCTTATTAAAATGAAGGCTGGTTATTATTTATACTTAGATAATGGATTGGAGCAAATTGATTTGTTTAAGAAAATAGATGTAAGTCGTAACTTTTTTAAAGTGGGAAACGCCCGATTGGTATTGGCACCAAAAATTGGTAATTTAGCTCGTAAAAACTGTTTAACAGGATTTTCGCTATTACTTAAAAATGCTAATATTGCTGAACCCGATGGAAAAACAAAAAATACTTTTCCAATAAAGGGAAACTTTTTTGGCAAAGAATGCAGCCAAGCTATATCTATTTTACCAAAAGGAAGCGTGTTAACATTTACCGAAATAGATTTAACAATTACCGATTTAGATGGCCCCAATTTACATGGTGTTCGTCCTAAAAAACCAGGGCAATTACCCATAGGTTTTACTGTTTATATCAATGATTAATTTACGCTGAGCGGGATTCCTTGATAACTTATACCATTGAATTAAACAATAGATTTTTTAAGTCAAAGAATCCCGTTAAGCGAGACTACGGAATGACTATCTATTTTTGTTTTGACTTACTATTTGTATTTATCTGAAAATATTGTTCAAACTCCATCAAATAAAAACTATCAACCAACAACTATCAACTATCAACTAATTAATTCCAAACTTTGGTTCCTTCTGTACAGTTTTTACAAATGTCTATTTCCTTGCGGCTTTTTAAAATAGCCGTTCTAAACCGATTGTATTGATCGTTTTGCCAAACTGCTTTAAAACTAAAGTCAGAAACATTTCCAAATTGATGCGTGGCATCTTTATCAAAACAACAAGGAACTACTAATCCGTCCCAAGTAATTACACTTCCTCGCCACATGCGCCAACATTGGTTAAGTAACTTATTTTTTATTTTATAACCATCTTCAGTTTTGGTATAACGGCTCAAATCTTCATTGGTAGGAATAAAATTATCGCTGGTTTCATAATCGTATATTTGAGCAGTTTTTATGCCTAACTCATCTACTCCAATTTTTTTTGCTAACTTTTTTATTTCTGGAATTTGTTGTTCGTTGTGCTTAAAAGCAATGAATTGCCAAATAATATGTGGTGTTTTTAAACCCAATTCTTTTTTCCATTTCAATAAGTTTTCAGTTCCCTCAATTACCTTTTCTATGTTCCCCCCTATTCGGTATTTACTATAAGTATCTTGGGTAGTTCCGTCTATAGAAATAATCAATCTGTCTAAGCCCGATTGAACAGTGGCTTTGGCCATATCAGAAGTAAAATAATGTGCATTGCTACTGGTAGCAGTATAAATATTTTTAGCAGCAGCATATTTTACAAACTCCAAAAAACTGGTATTCAAAAAAGGTTCACCTTGAAAATATAAAACCAACCAAATCAAATCTTCGTGAATTTCGTCAATTATTTTTTTATACAGTTCCAAGTTTAACATGCCAGTATTTCGGGTAAATTCCCTTAATCCGCTTGGGCACTGAGGACAACGTAAATTACAACTGGTGGTAGGTTCTATTTCCATGGTTAATGGCATTCCCCAATGAATAGGTTTTTTGAAAGCTTTTGAAATATAATAACTACTCAAAAGCTTGGTAGCATTGAGCAATCGCCTGCCGTTTAATTTTGAAAATAAGTTAATTCCGTCTGTAATATTTCTGTTCATGTAGCTTTGCAATAATATTACTTAAT
>CANGPW010000050.1 GCA_947456185.1 Bacteroidota bacterium
AAGGCATTATTAACAAGAGTGGGAACCACCAATGCCTATACTTTAAACATAGGAAATATTAGAAGTTTTTACGGAGTTCCAAGTGGGGAACAAGTTTTAAAGCTAGCCATGGTTTTTAGAAATGCTGATGGAAGTAAAGAAGGAAAAGCCACTGGTGGTGCAGATATTTTTGTAGATATTAATCAAGGAAGTTTTCAATTAAAAATTAATTCACCTACAAAAGGAACTTTTTATAATGTTTCAGATTCTGTTACTGTTAATTGTTCTTCGTCAGACTTAGCTGATTTAAAGTTGTATGCAAATGGCAATTTGGTATCTTCAATAACAAATGACAGCTCACTAACATATAAAAATATATTTAGTAATATAGGTACTGGTAAAATAAAATTAATTTTAGAAGGAACCAAAAACACTTTAAAATATTACGATACTACTTATATTTTAAGCAAACAATATAGCAATGTCGCAGTATCGCCAAATGCTATTATTGATGGAATAAATTATATAAATGATACCACTGTAATTTTACAATTATTTGCACCTTTTAAAAGTTATGTGTATGTATTGGGTGATTTTAATAATTGGGAGTTTGATCCCAATTATCAAATGAATAAAACGCCAGACGGTAAACGTTATTGGATAAAAATAAATGGGTTGAAAAAAGGAACTGAATATGGATTTCAATATTGTATAGATGATGAGCAGTTAAGAATTGCTGACATTTACGCTGATAAAATTTTAGATCCCTTTAACGACAAATGGATAAATAATATAACCTACCCTAATTTAAAACCTTATCCTACCGGTAAAACCACAGAAATAGTTTCGGTTTTAGAAACAGGTCAAAATACTTTTAATTGGAAAAATAATTCATTTACCAAACCCAATAATGATAGATTGGTAATATATGAATTGTTATTACGCGATTTTTTAGGAACACACGACTTTAATATACTCAAAGATACTTTGAATTATTTACAAAAATTAGGCGTAAATTGTATTGAGTTAATGCCTGTAAATGAATTTGAAGGAAATGAAAGTTGGGGTTATAATCCCATGTTTTATTTTGCCTTGGACAAATATTATGGTAACAAAAATTCATACAAAGAATTTATTGATGAATGCCACAAAAGAAACATGACAGTGGTGATGGACATTGCATTGAATCATTCTTTTGGACAAAATCCGCAAGTAAGAATGTATTTTGATAAAAGTACAGGGCAATATGGTCAACCTACAGCCAATAATCCTTGGTTTAACCAAATAGACAAGCATCCTTATGGAGTTGGTTACGATTATAACCATGAAACGCAACCTACTAAAGATTTTATAGACAGGGTTTTAAAATATTGGATAACTGAATACAAAATTGATGGTTATCGTTTCGATTTATCAAAAGGATTTACTCAAAGAAATACCTCAGGCGATGTAGGTGCTTGGAGTGCTTATGACCAATCTAGAATAGACATTTGGAGTAGAATAAGAGGTGAAATAATTAAATATTCACCTAACTCATTATTGATTTTGGAACATTTAGGAGATAACGCTGAAGAAAAAGTTTTAGCAAATATGGGTTTTATGCTTTGGGGCAAAATGACCGAAAACTATGCTGAAGCAAATATGGGTTATAACAATGCAAAGGCTGACTTAAGCTGGGGAAATTATAAAAATCGTCAATTTACTTTTCCAAATTTAATAACTTATGCCGAAAGTCACGATGAAGAAAGAGTAATGTACTCCACTTTATTATATGGAAATACTTCAGGTGCTTACAGTTCAAAAAATTTAAATACAGCATTGAAAAGATCAGAAGCTTACCATGCTTTATTATTACCATTAAAAGGTCCAAAAATGCTATGGCAAGGTGGTGAATTAGGATATGATGTTTCAATAAATACAAATGGTAGAACTGGAAACAAGCCGTTTAATTGGAGTTTTCAAACTAATGCCAATAGATTGTCGGTATATAATTCAATTAGCAAATTAGCAAAGCTTAAACAACATGTTTCGTTTGACTCTGATAATTATAATTATAACGTAAGTGGAACTGGTAAGTTTTTAAAAGTGAGTCATGATAGCATGAATTCCATCATTATTGGAAATTTTGATGTAGTAAATTTAAATATTACACCCATTTTTCACCATACAGGTTGGTGGTATAATTATATTACTTTAGATTCAATAAATATTACTGATGTAAACAAAGTAGTTTCAATTTTACCTGGAGATTATTTGGTTTACACAGATGTAAATTTAAACAAAAACAAAACAAATGGTGGAACATTTAACAATGAAGTAAATGATATTTCAACGGTAAATATATATCCAAACCCAACTACCCAAAATATTACAGTTTCTATCGATTTTAAAAATCATTCTAACTTAGAATTAGCCATTTACGATGTTGTTGGAAAAAATGTTTATGAATATTTAAACAAAAACCAATACTTTTATGGGGTTCAAAATTTTGATTTTAACCTCAATAGTTTACAAAAAGGCTTATACATTGTTGATATAAAAACTATAGATGGAAAAACTTCTACTAAGTTATTGATCAATTAATTTAAAGATAGATACATTAAATAAAAAAATTAGAAATAAATAAATATATGAAGAGAAGAATACTATTAACGTTAGTTGGCATTTGTCTTTCTGCTTCCATTTTTGCTCAAAGCATTAAAGGAAGAGTTGAAGATGAAAAGAAAGTGCCTGTGGTTGGTGCAACTGTGATGATTGAAGGAACCAAAAAAGGAACATTTACGAATGAAAGTGGTGTTTTTGAAATTAAAGATGTAGTTGTAGGAAAATACAAATTAAAAATTTCAAGTTTAGGTTCAAACACTTCCTACAAAGAAGTTGAAGTAACTTCAAGTGGTGCTTTTATTGATATAATTTTAAAAGAAGATCAAAAAAAGTTAGATGAAGTAGTGGTTGTTGGTTATGGAGTTCAAAGAAAAAGAGAATTAACGGGTGCAGTGGCACAAATAACTGGTAAGGCATTAAACGACATGCCTGTTCCAAGTTTTGAATCGGCTTTACAAGGAAAACTTGCCGGTGTAAATGTAACAACTGGAAGCGGATTAGCAGGTTCTGGAGCAGTAGTTCGTATCAGGGGAATTGCTTCTATTGGAGCGGGTGGAGATCCTTTATACGTGATAGATGGAATTCCTATTACTCAAGATTATTTTTTAAATGGAAATAGTGGTGGAATGAATAACAATCCCTTAGCTTCTATTAATCCAAATGACATAGAATCAATTGATGTTTTAAAAGATGCTGGTGCCAGTGCAATTTATGGTTCTAGAGGTGCAAATGGAGTGATATTAATTACTACCAAACGTGGTAAAAAAGGTTTGAATAAATCGCCAGCAATTAATTTTACTAGTACATTTGGAACGTCACAACCTACTGCTTTACCTAATATGTTAAACACACAACAGTATTTGCAATTACGTCAAGAAGCTTGGGAAAATGATGGTGGTACTGGACATGTGTGGTTACCTGGTTATTCTTCTTCTCAATCATCGGCAGCAGCAAGAGCAGCTGCTTATAATAAAGCAAGTCAGAATAATACTGATTGGGTAAAATTATCTACTAGAGTTGGAATAAAACAGAACTATGATTTGTCAATCAGCGATGCTTACAAAAAATTAAATTATTACGCAGGTGTTTCATACAGTAATAACGAAAGTTATTTGGTTGGAAATAGCTACAATAGGTTAGCAGGTCGATTGAATTTAGATTTTAATATTTCTAAGAAATTAAAAATATCTACTAATTCCAGTTTGTCGCAAGGAAATAATTATAGAGTAAACAGCGCTTGGGCAGGGGGTTTAGGTGCGGCTATGAGTACTGCTTTACCTATTTATCCTACCAGAGTTGGTGGTGCAAATGGCGATAGTACTTATTTTAGAAATGGTGATAATCCTTTAATTGCGCAAGAGCAAAAAATTTGGAGAGTGGGCGAAACAAGAGCAATTAATAACATTGCAATTGATTATAACCCAATAAAAAATTTATATTTTAGAGGACAAGGTGGTTACGATTATATGCAATTATATGATGACCAATTTAACAGTACAAAATTATTAAACATAGCTGACTCAATTGGTGGAAATGCTTATAGAGTGGGAACTACTACTAAGAATTATAACTATTTTGCTACAGCAACTTATAATTATAATCCTAACGATAAAAATAAATTCAGTTTTATGTTAGGTAATGAATTTCAAAAATCTACAGCATCAGTAGTTACCCAAAGAACAGAAAAAACTTCAGGCACTTTTTACGATAAAACACCTGATAGTTTATACCAAAATCAAGTTGCTCCCGGAAATGCTTGGGCATTTTTAAGTTATTTTAGTAGAATAAATTATTCATTTAAAGACAAATATTTTGCACAAGTAATTTTACGTGCTGATTGGTCATCGCGTTTTGGTGAAAACAATAGAGTAGCATTTATGCCTGCAGTTTCGGCAGGTTGGGTAATTAGTGAAGAGAATTTTTTAAGAAATAACAAAACCATTTCATATTTAAAATTACGTGCAAGTGCTGGTAGAAGTGGTAATTCAAATATCAATGGAAATGCTCGTTTTTTAACTTATAATACCAATGGAAATTATAATGGTTTGCCAATAACTTATCCAACACAAGCTGCTAATCCAGACTTACGCTGGGAAACTTCTTTTATTTGGGATGCAGGAATGGAATTAGGTTTATTTAATGATAGAATTTTTACTACCATTGATTATTTTGATAGAAGAGTTTCGGATGTAATTATCGAAGGTTTAGCTATTTCACCATCAACAGGAATGGATAATTATACAGCAAACGTTGGTAAAATTACCAACAGAGGTTTAGAATTTGGAATTAAAACCAGGAATTTAATTGGTAAATTTAAATGGAATACCAATTTCAATATTACCAAAATTTGGAATTCAATTGATGACATTGGAGCCTACTCACAAGATGCAGTTGGTGGTGGTACAAATGATACTAGACCTATTATAGGTAGCCCAATTGGAACAAATTACTTAGTACGTTTTAGCCATATTGACCAACAAACTGGTTTGCCAGTTTATTTAGACATTAATGGAAATGCAACTAGCAAATGGGATATTGCAAATAGAATGGGAGTTGGCAGTGTTTTACCTGACGCTTCGGGTGGTATGACAAATACTTTTTCATATAAAGGATTTGATTTAAGTGTATTGGTGAACTTTGTGCTTGGTGGAAATATTTATGAATCATCGGCAAAACGCCAATTAGGAGTTGTAACAGATTGGAACATGAGAACTGATTTGTTTGACAGATGGCAAAAACCAGGCGACAATGCACAATATGCTCGCTTAACTTTAAATGAAGCAAACTATGGTTCTAATACAGTTTGGATTAACACTACACAGTTTTTACATGATGCCACTTTTGCCCGTTTGCGCAACATAACTTTGGCTTATAATTTACAGCCAAATGCCATTAAAAAATTAAAGAAAGTACGCTCTATTCGTTTAGCAATTATTGCAACAAATATTTTTACTTTAACAAAATATTCAGGATTAGATCCTGAAATTGCTCGAGATTTTGAAAATGCAACGGATAGAAACATGAGTCCTAATATTACTTATTTAACTCCACCACAAGAACGTACTTATTCGTTTCAAATAAATGTTGGATTTTAATTAAAGGAGAAAATTGAAAATGAAAAAAATAAATAAAATAACAATCATAGTAAGCATATTAATTATAGGATTTAGTTCTTGTACTAGTTGGACAGAAATTAAACCCGAAGGATTATTATTAGAGGATGAAGCGGTTACAAGTGGACAGGATGTAGTAAGAATAGTAAATTCTACTTACGATGCTTTAGCAAATAGATTAAATGGAACAGCTCAAATTTATAACGATTTATTAGGTGACGAATTAGCTGATTTTAATATAAATGGTGATAGAAAAGAAATGTATACTAGAGGTGTAATACCTTTTAATAGTTCTTCAAACGATAATTTTAAAGGTATTTATCGTTGTATATTTCGTGCTAACACTTGCTTAGATTATATTCAAAAATACGACAATGACTCCTTCTTTAACAAAAGTATTTTAGAAGGTGAAATCAAGTTTATTCGCGCATTATCGCATTTTGAAATAGCAAAATTATATGCTCATCCAAAAGGAACTTCACCATTAGTAGATGCAAATGCACCTCAATTAGGGATTCCAATTAGAAAAATTGTAACAATAGCACCCGTTTTAAGAAGCTCCATTAATGGCACATTTGAAGCCATCGAAAATGATTTATTAGATGCAATAGCTTTATTGCCTATTGCCCATCCATTAAATACAATTAAAAAAGCACATGCTGATAAAAATGCTGCTAAAGCTTTGCTAGCTAAAGTGTATTTTCAAAGTAACCAATATCAAAAAGCAATTGATGTTTTAAATGATTTGTTAAGCAACAGTAGTTTAGTATTGAGCGATAGTTTGAATCATTTTGACAACAAAAGTTTTGATAAAGAATATTTGTTTCAATTTGTAAGTACAGGAACAGGTGATAACAGAGCTTCAGGATATACAGGAAATTATAGAAGTGACAATGTTGCAATTCCAAACATGCAAATTTCTTCATTGGCATATAATTATATGATTCAAGATACTACAGATAAACGAATCAACTTAATTAAAATAATAAACAAAGGAAAACCAGAAGAAGTTTATGGTTCTGCAAAATATAATTATGACTATTTTGATGTGCCTTATCTTTTATTGACAGATATGTATTTAATGCGTGCAGAAGCACTGGCAATTTCTAATCAAAACCTTTCAACTGCCGCTTCCGATGTAAATAAAATAATCAATCGTTCTTATTTGAATCCAACTGCAAAACTAATGTCAGGTTCTGAATTAGCCGAGGTAATTAAATTTAGAGTGAGAGAAGAAAGACGCAGAGAGTTTTTATTAGAAGGCGATAGAATTCAAACTTTTAAACGCATTGGTGCAAACGGGGAAATACAAACACCAAATACCATGAGAAACGCTGCATTTAATTGCAATGGTCTTATATTTTCATATCCACAAACAGAAGTAACGATTGGGTTTTCTCAAAATCCTTTACAAACTTGTAATTAATTTAAAATAAAAAATGAAAATCATTAATCAAGCCAAAGGCATGAAAGCAATAATTATAGCATGCATTTTAATAAGTGTAATTGCTTGCAAAAAAGAAATAAAAGACATTGGTGTTCCCTCAAGTAAAATAGATGGAATTACCGCACGTTGGGAATTAAAAAGATGTAGCATGGTGGACGAACTTTCACTTATCAAAGAAACAACCTCAATGGGTGATTTTTTTACAGTTAAAAACATGAATAAAACGCAACCAAATATTACGTTTACTTATGACAATAATATTGGAAATTATACGGTTGATACTTCAAATGTATTGATCAACTTTTTTCAAGCTCCAAACGGAAAATGGAGTTTTGACAACAATGATTTTCCAACTTTGGTAACATTTATTCCCACTGGTGGAACAGCATTTAGCTTGCCTTTAGGTGCTTCAATCAGAACTGTTGATTCAGTTTTAAAGTTTCGCAAACCTGTGTATTGTGGAACTGAATTAAAGTTTTCGTACGTGTTAGAATTTGAAAGAAAATAAATTATAAAGGAGAAAAATCAATGAAAAGAATAATCACATTATTAATTACCTTTAGTTTATTAAGTGCTAAAGTATTTGGACAGGCAAGTTGGATAGAACCCGAAAATCCGGATGTAACCAAACCAATTAGAATTTATGTAGATTTAACTAAAACTACAAATACAAGTTGTAAAGACAGTACGGGTCCATTTTATATTTGGACTTGGAATCCAAAAGAACACCCACTTGGACATCCTTTGGTGAATGGAACTGGTGAAAAATCATGGCAAAATTCAAATGAAGCTTTGAAAATGACCAATGATGCTACAAAAGGTCCATTGGTTTGGTATTACGAAATGACACCAACAGAATTTTATGAAGTTCCGGCATCTGACGTTTACAAAAAAGGAATCTCACTTTTGGTAAAAACTAAAAATGGTGGTGGTTATGGTACTCCTGATGTTAAAACAGAAGATTTGATCTTTACCATAGAACCACCAAAAACTGATAGGGGTTCTATGTATGCAACACCAAGTGCTATGATTCAAAATGAAATTGTAAATTTAATTTATGATAACCAAAAAGAAGTAAATCCTGCTATGCAAAATTTAGTAAATGAGGACCTTTATATGTTGGTAACAGCCACAATTAAAGATACTGTAACTGGTGTAATACGCACTTTTGCTCCTGCGACTTTTTTAAATGTGAATCAAAATGCAGATTTGAAATTAGTATTTGATGGCAGCGGGAAATACAGATTATCGTTTTTACCTAATAAATTGTTCAATATTACTTCACCAAACGATTTGGTAACACAAGTAGAATTAGTGGTTTATAAAAAATTATATACGGGTCCTGCTGATAGAAGTGATGGACAACCTAAAATAAAATTTAGCTGTCAGTAATTACTGAATTATATTAATCAATTAAAAATGCAACTTCCAAAAAGAAGTTGCATTTTTGTTTTCAAAATATTTGTGAATTTGAAAAAATATATTTTTAAAAATAAATGGTTTATTGGAGCCTATTTAATGACGTTATTGTTAACATCATTTTTGCTTTTATTTACTAACAGTGAATCAGTAAGCCTATATGTAAACACAATTCACAATCCATTTTTTGATGTTTTTTTTAAATATATAACTCATTTTGGAGAAGGTTGGTTTGCCGTACCTGCTTGTTTGTTTTTGTTGTATAAAAACAAAAAATGGGGAATTACTGCATGCACCATTAGTATTTCAAGTGCAATAATCACCCAGTTTAACAAACATTATGTGTTTGAAAATGCATACAGACCAGCATTGGTTTTAAAAGATTTTAAACTTAACTTTGTTGAAGGCGTTGAAGTATTAAATTACCATAGTTTTCCATCTGGACATACTACATTTGCTTTTGCTATTTTTACTTGTTTTGCATTTATTTACCATAAGCCTCTTCATCAATTATTCTTCCTTTTTTGTGCGTTATTAGTTGCTTTTTCACGCATTTATTTACTCCAACATTTTTTACGCGACACCATTGTAGGTTCAATGATTGGCTTTGTTTGTGCATTTTTTTTATTTTATCTTTTAATTTCTAAAAAAGAGAAAATTCATTCAAAAAGTATTTAGCTTGTAAAAACATCTATTTTAATATTATTAATATATTTTATTGTAAGTCAGTAAAATATATTCAATTTATAACTATAAAAGTATTTATTTGTAATTATTTATAAAAAATATGAAAACAAAAACACCCCTAAAATTACTCGCCATTTCAACTTTATTATTTTTAAATTTTAAAAAGGTAAATGCGCAAACAGATTCATCAAAACATGTATCATTTTCATTTCTTCCTATTATTATCAGCGATCCTTTTGTGGGTTTGGGTTATGGTGTCTTAACCAATGTAAATTATGTTTTGGGACCTAAGGAAACCACCCGTTTTAGTAATACGCAAGCGTATATTTTAAAAACTACTAATGGACAGTTTGCTGCTCAATTAAATCATCAAATATTTTTGAAAGATGAAAAATGGATTGTACAAGGAAAACTTCAATATTTGGATTGGCCAGAATATACTTATGGTTTAGGAGCTAATACCCCAATTGACGGTTTAACTAAAGATACTGTTAAATACAAAGCCTTAGATTTTGAAGAACGTGTTTTATATAAAATAAAAAAAAATCATTTCATTGGAATACAATATAAATTATACAGCGCCTGGGATGTAAATGGAGGCAAGGCTACTGGTCAGTTTTTTGAAGCAAATGCCATTGGAACAAACAAATTTACAGCATCGGGTTTGGGAGTGCATTATATTTTTGATAGTAGAGATAATGTTCAAAATGCTTTTAAAGGAAAATACATAGAATTAGCTGTAAATCCATACGCACAATTGATGGGAAGTACCCAAAACTGGACCAATTTACGCTTAGATGCTAGAACGTATTACCAATTTAAAACCACCAGAACCATCGTCATTGCCAATCGTTTTATAGCCGAACAAGCCATTGGCGATGCACCTTATATGATTATGCCTCAAACTGGCCGTTTGTTTTCAACCCGTGCTTATGTTCAAGGACGTTACAGGGGTAAATTATTTTTGGCTTACGAAGCTGAATTACGTGCGCATTTGTGGCGCTTTATTGGTGGTGTAGCTTTTGCCGGTGCAAATACTGTGAGCGAACCAAATGATGAAATTAAATACTTTAACCCTAGTGCGGGTGCTGGATTACGTTTTAATATTAATAAAGCCCAACGTACCAATATTAGAGTTGATTATGCCATTGGCGCAAATAGTAATAGCGGATTGTATTTCCATATTACTGAAGTTTTTTAAAGCTTTTTTGTGCTTTTCAATTTGTAAGGTAAAAAATAAAGTAATTTATTTTTTTACCTTACAAATCCTTTAATCGTTAAAGATTGATTGGCTGTTTTGCCATTGGTATTCACAATGATTGTTTTATAAAATTCACCCTTTGTTCCTGCGTTATAAGTAATTTTCACAAAACCTTTTTTTTGTTTTTTTATAGAAATTTTGCTCCAATCTGCTGTGGTACATTTGCAGCTAACAATTACATTTTTTACCATTAAATTGGCCTTCCCTGTGTTTTTAAATTTAAAAATATAGCTCACAGGTTTTTCATAATCAATGGTATCAAAATTGTAAAAAAGTGTTTCAAATTTTAATTCCGCTAGCTTTATAGAATCACTTTGAGCCTTGGTAAAAAAGGAAAGCGCAGTTGAAATGCATATAAAAACGAGTCGTTTCATTAAGTATCAAAGATAAGAAAATAGTTAATAGTTTATAGACATTAGACCATAGAAATAAAACTAAAATTGACTATGGTCTATTTGCCATCGTCTATTAGCATGCAATCCAAACTATTTATCCTTATTTAAATCAACATGTTTGATATAGTTAGTAAAAATTATTACGTTTGGACAAAATATATTTTTTGTTCATGAAAAGCATTCAAGACAATCTTTCTTTTTCCGATTTTAAAACCATCGTTTTAGAAGATTATAAAATAGCAATTACAAGTCGTTTAACTAGTATACTTGGTCGTAAGGAAGTATTAACAGGTAAGGCCAAGTTTGGTATTTTTGGTGATGGAAAAGAGTTGCCACAAATTGCCATGGCAAAAGCATTTAAAAATGGCGATTTTAGAAGTGGTTATTACCGTGATCAAACTTTTATGATGGCCGCAGGTTTACTTTCTGTTCAGGAGTTTTTTGCTCAGCTTTATGCCCATACCGATGTAAATGCAGAGCCTGCAAGTGCGGGAAGAATGATGAATGGCCATTACGGTACAAGAAGCATTAACGATGATGGAAGTTGGAAAGATTTGAAAAATTCAAAAAACTCATCAAGCGATATTTCACCAACTGCCGCCCAAATGTTGCGTTTGGTTGGATTGGCACAAGCCAGCAAATACTACAGGGCAAATGCGCAAGCCATTGGTCAAAATAATTTTAGTAATAATGGAAATGAAATAGCTTGGGGAACCATTGGAAATGCAAGCAGTAGCGAAGGACATTTTTTTGAAGCCATAAACGCAGCTGGTGTTTTACAAATTCCTATGATTGTTTCTGTTTGGGACGATGCTTTTGGAATTTCTGTTCCTGCCAAATACCAAACTACCAAAGAAAATATCAGTGAAATATTGAAAGGATTTCAGCGCGATGAAAAAAAAAATGGCTATGAAATTTATACAGTAAAAGGTTGGGATTATGTTTCGCTTTGTAGTGCTTATGAAAAAGCAGCAAATATTTCAAGACAAGAACATGTTCCATGTTTAATTCATGTAACTGAGCTTACACAGCCACAAGGGCACAGTACTAGCGGTTCGCATGAGCGTTATAAATCAAAGGAAAGATTAGATTGGGAAACCGAATATGATTGTAATTTGCAATTTAAAAAGTGGATTTTAGAAAATGCAATTGCTACAAACGAAGAATTAAATACCATTGATAACGAAGCGCAAATTCATGTAAATGTGAGTAAAAAAGCGGCTTGGGAAGCTTATTTAACGCCAATAAAAAATGATGTTTCTGATGTTTGTGATTTGTTAAATGACTTGGCCAATGCTTTGCAATTAACTGAAATCACTCAAATAAAAACCGAACTTCAAAATATCAATGAACCAATAAGAAAAGACATTGCCATCGCAATCAATCAATCATTGCGTTTAAGCTATAAAAACCAAAGCATGGAACGGGAGCGTTTGATCAGTTATAAAAATCAATTTTTGAAAATAAATGAAGAACGTTTTAATTCTCATTTGCATAGTCAATCAAAGGAAAATGCATTATTGGTAAACGAAATTGCACCTATTTATTCCAATGAATCTATTTTGGTAGATGGACGAGAAATTATGGTTGCTTGTTTTGATCATTTATTATCAACCGATCCAAGGGTTTTAGCATTTGGCGAAGATTTAGGAAAAATTGGAGATGTAAACCAAGGTTTTGCAGGCCTTCAAGAAAAGTATGGAGAAAGTCGTGTAAGTGACACAGGAATTAGGGAATTAACTATAATAGGGCAAGGTATTGGAAATGCATTACGCGGATTAAAACCCATTGCTGAAATTCAATATTTGGATTATTTACTTTATGCATTACAACCATTAAGCGATGATTTGGCAACGCTGCAATACAGAACAAAAGGTGGACAAAAAGCACCTTTAATAGTTAGAACTCGCGGACATAGATTAGAAGGTATTTGGCATTCAGGTTCACCCATTGGAATGATCATTAATGCCCTTCGTGGTATGCATATTTGTGTGCCTAGAAACATGACGCAAGCAGCAGGAATGTATAATACATTAATGAAAGGCGATGAACCTGCTTTGGTTATTGAGTGTTTGAATGGTTATAGATTAAAAGAAAAAATGCCTGATAATATTGGAGAATTTACTGTTGCTCTTGGAAAACCAGAAGTGTTAGTGAATGGCTCTGATGTTACAATTGTAACTTATGGAAGTACCACAAGAGTAGCGGAAGAAGCCATTAAGCAATTAGCAGAAATTGGTATCAGTGTGGAACTAATTGATGTTCAAACATTATTACCATTCGATATTAATCATAGCATTGTTGAATCAATTAAAAAAACCAATAAAGTAGTATTTTTAGATGAAGATGTGCCCGGAGGAGCTACTGCATTTATGATGCAACAAGTATTAGAAAACCAACAAGCTTATCAATATTTGGATTATAAGCCAATTACTATTTCGGCCAAAGCACACCGCCCGCCATACGGTTCTGATGGCGATTATTGGAGCAAACCAAATGCGGAACAAATATTTGAGGTAATTAGTAACATGATGTCGGAATATGAACCTGGTTATTTTCCAAAGTTTTTGTAGCGAGGCTGCTGGCATCTAGCAACTAGCCTTTAGCAAATGATAAATATAAAATGCCATAGGCTTTGGCCAAAGGAATAAAAAATAAATGTAAAATAAACTAATAAACTAAAAACTAAGTACTAAAAACTAAGTACTAAAAACTAAGAAACTAAAAACTAAATATATATGAAAAAAATAATCATCGCAATTTGTGTATTCTTATCGATTAACTCTTGTAATAACAAGTCGTCAAATGCTATTGAAAGTTATAAAAAACTATTTGATAAAAGCATGAATAGCAAAGATTTTCCAACGGCAATAGTTGCAGCGCAGTTAATATTAATTGACGATAGTACCGAAGTACTTTATGCCGATACATTACCTGAATTATATGCTGCTACAAATAATATATATGCTTGTAATGATGCTGCTACCAATGCTTTAAAACGCAATCCTAAAAGTGAAAGATATTTACTAATAAAAGCACTTTGTGCCGAGCAATTAGGAAATATGGAAGAACAAATGAGTATATACAATCAGTTATATGCTATAAATAAAAAGCCAGAATACTTATACAGAATAACTGCTGCACATTTTGGCTCTGCTAATTTTCAGGCAGTTGAAAATAATTTGAAAGAGTTAGATGAAATGGCAAAAAACAGTAAAGATAGCATTGATTTTATGATCAGTGAAAGTGAAAAACAAAAGGTTCCATTAAAAGCAGCTTTATTAAATATGCGTGCAATTATGGCTGCTCAAAAAGACAGAGACATGCTTAGTGCAAAAAAATATTTTGAAGCTGCAATTCGCGAATTCCCTGATTTTATTGTAGCTAAGGAATTTTACAAACGTTTAATGAGCGGAAATAAACAATAGTTGAAAAAAATAATTTGACAATTGTCATTTAAAGTACTTAATTGTAATCAAGTTAATCAATTAAAAATTAATTATTATGGTACTAAAAATTTCTAGTATTGCAATAGCATGCAATCATTCTCAGAACTTTGATTCATTGATTTATTTAACTAAAACAATGGCTCAAAAATTTGATGCTTCCATTCATATCTTTTTGTATGAAGGCACTAAAATAGATTTGTCTGAAAAATTAGTAGGATGTAATTTTAAAATTGAGTTATGTAATACTCCAATTGCCAAAGATTTACGTGAAAGGTTAAATAGGATTAAACCTGATTTATTAATTTTAAGTACTAAAAACAAAGATAATAGCGATGGTTTATTTACATTTAAAGATACTTGTAAAATTATTGAACATGCTGAAAAACCAGTATTAACAATTCCTGGAAATTATCAATTTGAAAAATTTGAAAAAATTGTAATTCCAATTGATACAAGTTTTGAAACTCGTCAAAAATGTCCGGCTACTGTTGTGTTTTCTCAAAAGTTTAACTCTACAGTTAGTATCATTGGAGTGAGTACCGACAAGAGCAAAGATACTGAGGTTACAATTAACAATTATACGCGCCAAGTTAGCAATAAAATTTTTGAAAATGATGTTGAAAATGATATTGAAATAAGATTGGGAGGAAATATTACAGAGCAAACTATAGCTTATGCAAATGAAGTAAAAGCTGATTTGGTAATAATTATGACAGAGCAAGAAGTTAATTTCAAATCATTTTTATATGGTAAGTTTTCAGAACAATTTGTAAAATTGGCAAACTTTCCGGTGTTAAATGTAAATACTAAAGATTTAATAGTAAGTGAAGCTAGGTTATAATACCTAAAAATATATTTTAATAAAAAAGCCCGAATTATTTCGGGCTTTTTTATTAAAATATACTTGTTTAATTTTTAAGTTATAAAGTGCATTCAATTTTTTTAAATACCTGTATAATTGAACGGTGAAATATTTAGTAACTCCACTTTTATTTCAATACTTACATCCAACATGTTTATGAAATTTTGAATGCTTTTGAAGTCAATTTTTTCATTTGTTCTTGTTAATTCTTTTAAAGCTTCATATGGTTTAGGATAAGCTTCTCTCCTTAAAATAGTTTGAATGGCTTCAGCCACTACCGCCCAATTGTTATCTAAGTCTTTCTCAATAGCTTGTTTGTTTAATAATAATTTGTTCAAGCCTTTTAAAATAGACTTATAAGCTATTAAACTATGAGCCAAAGGAACGCCAACATTTCGCAAAACTGTACTATCGGTTAAATCTCTTTGTAATCTACTAATTGGTAATTTAGCCGACAGGTGCTCAAAAATTGCATTGGCAAAACCTAAATTGCCTTCTGCATTTTCAAAGTCAATTGGATTAACTTTGTGTGGCATGGCACTACTGCCAATTTCACCTGCTTTCAGTTGTTGTTTAAAATAATCCATCGATACATATTGCCATACATCTCGAGTGAAATCTATCAAAATGGTATTGATTCTTTTCAAGCAATCAAATAAAGCCGCTAAGTTATCATAATGTTCAATTTGAGTTGTAGGATAGGAGCGACTTAGTCCTAAATTTTCACAAAAATTATTACCGAATTCATGCCAATTGATATTTGGATAAGCTAAATGATGTGCATTGAAATTTCCAGTTGCACCACCAAATTTAGCCGAAAATGGTATTTGTTTTAAATGTTTTAATTGCTCATTCATTCTACTTGCAAAAACCATCCACTCTTTTCCAAGTTTTGTAGGTGATGCTGGCTGGCCATGAGTTTTTGCTAACATTGGAATTTCTTCCCAATCTTTGGCTTGATCTTTTATTTTTTTCAAAACCAATAATATATTTGGTAAAATAACATGGGTTAAAGCATCTTTTATACTTAATGGAATTGCCGTATTGTTAATGTCTTGACTGGTAAGTCCAAAATGCACAAACTCACTTGTTTCACTTAAATTTAATAAATTTAGTTTTTGTTTTATAAAATACTCAACGGCTTTAACATCATGGTTAGTTGTTTTTTCAATATTTTTTATTGTTTCGGCATCTGCTAATGAAAAATCTTTATATATATTTCTTAGCAACTCTTCATTAATTAAATGTTTGCTGAATTGTGCAAGGTTTTGTTTGTGTAAAAAAATAAAATACTCAATTTCAATTAATATTCTATATTTTATTAATGCAAATTCAGAAAAGTAATTTGATAAATCAACGGTTTGGTTTCTATATCTACCATCAATAGGAGAGGTAGCTGTTAAGTTTTCAAGAATCATATTTGTCTTTAAATTGAATGTTAATTATTTCTTTTTTTTATTTCCTAATGAGTTTAAAAAGCGATACCAACTTCCAATATCTGCTATTGGAATTGGTTGCGCTTGTCCATTATAATATAGTTTTTCTGCCTGTGTTTGTTGATACCATCTTCCATTTTCAACACCATCGGCAAGTATTCCTTTTTGTAAATTCTGAAATGAAACACGTCCCAAATTTTCGTATGCTAATGACAAATTGCTATTTGGAATTTTTATTTTAGCAAAATAATAATCTAATTCTTGTGTTGTTGAATATGGTCTTATTACTACATCTCTTAAAAAAAACGTGTCTTCTTCCATTCTTATTAAGGTAGTTAATTTATTTCCTTCTATATTATTTGGAAGTGTGTAAAACAATTTTTTTTGTCCCAAAGTTGAAAAAACAATTTTATCACTTTGTTTACAAACTAAACTAAAAAAACCGCTCATGTCAGAAAAAACTCCACGATTTGTTCCTTCAATTCTAACAGTTACATAAGGTAAAACTTGCATGCTATCAAAGCTTACAATAAATCCACTTAATTGCACTAACTCAGGGTCATTTGCAGCTGATTTAGTCTGACATTTGGCGCAAAATATGCTTAAGCACAAAACAAAAATAGTGGTATAATAATATTTAAAAAAACGATTCATATAATTAATTAATAAATAAAGCTAGCCAATACACAAATAATCACAATTACAGGGCTAGGAACTTTAGTGGTCAAAAGTAAAAATAAAGTTAGTAAAAGTACTATCATATTTGATTGATTTAAAACAACTGGCTTAAATAATAAATATGCTGAAGCAATTACCAAACCTGCGCTTGCGGCATTTACGCCTTCAATGGCATTTTTGATTGGGTTATAATTTTTAAGCTGATTCCAAATTGGATATATAAAAAAAATTAAAAACGTTCCTGGTAAAAAAATTGCAATGGTTCCAATTACGGCTCCTAATAATTGCCCTGAAATACCATATTCTTGTAATGCCATTGCGTTACAAAAAGTAGCAATACTAAAAACTGGACCTGGCATGGCTTGTACCAGACCAACTCCGGCAATAAATTCATTAGCAGTTAAAAAATGTTTTATTTCTACAAACTGATTATACATCATTGGAATTAGCACATGACCTCCACCAAAAACGATACTCCCAAATCGATAGGTATTTTCAAAAAGTAAAACAATTTTGTTCTGTGTTAATGCTCCTAAAAATGCGGCAGTTATAAAAACGGCTAAGAATAGTATAAAGTTACTCCAGTTAATATTTTTCAGCGGTTTTACTGTATTTATTTTTTCTTTATTTACCTGACTTGATACAAAACCACCTAATAACAAAAGTAATGGAAACAAATATGGTGTTTGATATAATATAGCTATACTTGCCGATAATATTAGTAAAATCCAGTGGTACAATTTGCTAATAAACATTTGAATAATTTGAAATGCAGCATAAATGATAAACCCAACTGCCATTGGTTGAATGTATTTTAAGAAATTAAGTTTTGGATTTTCTAAATGATAAAAATGAATAATTATGGCAAAAGTACCCATCATTAAACAAGCCGGAAATACCCATACTGCCAAAGTAAAAAATGCCAAAAAGGGACCACCAATTTTAAATCCAATTGCTGTAATGGTTTGTGTGGAAGTGGGGCCAGGTAAAATACTACAAAATGAATTTAATTCCTTTAAGTCATCTGATGTAATGTATTTTTTTTTGTCAACTAATTTTTTTTGAAATTGAACTAAATGAACTTGCGGCCCACCAAAAGCTGTTACAGCTAGCTTTATCACATCTAATAAAAATAGAATATGTCTAAATCGTTTTATTTTTAAGCTGTTCATTGATAAGACCAAAAATAATATTGAATTTCAATTTCACAACCATTTTTTTTATAAATTAGATATAAAGCAAAATAAGCCGAATATTTTTAATATTCAGCTTATTATATTATAATTTTAAAAAAAAAAATTATTTCCCGTCAAGCATAATGTATTTCATCAATTCTTCTCGGGTATTACAATCCAAAAACTTGCCAGTATATTCACTAGTAACAGTACTGCTATGAACATCTTGTACTCCTCTCATGGCCACACACATATGATCTGCTTCAATAATAACAGCCACACTATCGGTGTTTAGTTCTTCTTTAAGCATATTTGCTATTTGAATGGTCATGCGTTCTTGAACTTGTGGACGTTGGGCAAAATAACGCACAATTCTGTTTAATTTTGACAATCCAACAACTTTACCATTTGGAATATAAGCCACATGTGCTTTACCAATTATTGGAACAAAATGATGTTCGCATACACTATGAAAAGATATATTTTTTTCTAATAAAATATTTTTATAATTATACCTATTTTCAAATAGTTTTACTTCAGGTTTATTTTTTGGATTTAAGCCACTAAATATTTCATTTACATACATTTTTGCTACCCTATTGGGTGTTCCTTTTAAGCTATCATCACTTAAATCTAAACCTAAAATTTGCATTATTTCTTTGAAATGCTTTTCAATTAGTTCAATTTTTAATTCATCATCTAACTTAAATGCATCATCTCTTAACGGAGTTTCTAACGAAAATCCAATGTGTTCGTTTCCAATTGCTTCTATATTAATGTTTTTATTTTCCATTGTATTCAACAAAATTTCGTTCGGTTTCATATAAAATAATTTTCAATTTTAGTTTGGTATCAATTTTTTCTCTTAGAATTCGCCAAATTACAACAGCTATATTTTCTACAGTTGGATTCAATTCTTTAAATTCTTCGGTATCTAAGTTAAAGTTTTTATGGTCAAATTTGTTTTCAATTTCTTGATAAATTATATCATTTAATATTTTCAAGTCAATTAAATAACCTGTTTCCTCATCTATTTCGCCTGTAACTGTAACTATTAAATCGTAATTATGACCATGGTAGTTTTTGTTGTTACAAGGACCAAAATATAGTTTATTTTTTTCTTC
>CANGPW010000051.1 GCA_947456185.1 Bacteroidota bacterium
GATCCAATTGGCACATCAGCTCTCACGTGTTCTGAAACCGATAATTGTAAAATTTCATTGATTTCATTAATTAATACTTCCTTATTTTCATGCCCGTTACTGCTTTTTAGTTCCCAATATTCAAACAATGAAAAGGAAAAATTATCCATATTAAAAGTTAAATAATTTGCAGGTGGTATTTTATAAATATTTTTCCAAATAGTTTTAGGTGATGGAATATAGCGGTAAACGAAATAATCGGAAAATGAACTAAAATCAATTTCCTTTTTTACCAAACCCGAGGCTAATATGGCCTTTAACTCAGATGCAAAAATCAAATGGTTTTCATTGTAAAAATAATACAATGGTTTTATACCAAAGCGGTCTCTAATTAAAAATATTTTGTTTATTTTTTTATCATAAATGGCAATTGCAAACATCCCCTTAAGTTTATTTACAAACTCCATTCCCCAAATTTGGTAAGCAGCAATAATTACTTCGGTATCAGAATTAGTTATAAAATTATAAGAATTTAATAGCTCTTTTTTTAACTCTAAATAATTATAAATTTCACCATTAAATGTCACAACAATATCCCCATTATTACTTACAAATGGTTGCTTTCCAGCTTTAGATAAATCTAAAAAAGCAAGACGAGTATGACCAAATGCCAATTGAATGTTTTCATCAAAATATACCCCATTACCGTCAGGCCCCCTGTGGAGGATGGTCTGTAACATTTGATTAAATAAATCAGCATTTACATGATCAGTTTTATTTATTTGTCCTAATATTCCACACATCTATTTACAGCGTATTCCGAAGTAATATTTTTTAAAATGGTTCAAATTCATTGGAAGATTTATTAAGTTATTTTCCAATTTTATGATATACCTATCTTCTTTCAAATTTGAGTTGTAAATAATTCCTTTTTTATTATATCTTTCGAATGAACATTTGTTAATATTTTTAAGAAAATATAATTGATTCTTTATTAAATATTTTGTAAGTTTTCGAGAGAAATCTTGCTTTTCATTGTTTGAAGCAGCCAAAATATCCCTTGTCAAGTCATTAGAAACCAATTCGTTTGAAACACCAAATGTCCTTTTGGTTCTTAGAACTATGATTGAATTATTGTTTAAACAATTCTTTAAAGCTTCATCATAATCCATCACTCTCAATTTTAAAGTATCAAAAATAATAAATGGATCATAAGGGTCAAATATAAAACGCCTATTCCCAATATTAACAAGTGGGAATGTATGTACCTCTTTTATTGATATTGTTGTAGCTTTTATTCCCAATAGGGAATCAAGCAATCTGACATAAAAACTTGTTCTATCACCGCACCAAACAGGTACCAAATTTCTATTGCCCATATTATAACAATTTTCTAAAGGCATTTTATTCCAATTATCTATGGAAATATGGTGATTTGTTTTACCATGTTGTGAGCCCATGAATTGAAAGCTAAAAGATGCATAAACAAACTCACTTAAATATAGTGATTTCAAATATATTTTTGTGTCTTCATTTTCATTTGAGCTTTCAATTTTTTTAAATATATTTATTAAACTTGATAAAGCCTGAGTATAATTAAGGTTTTGATTGCATTTTAGAGTGTCTGTACTAATTTTGGTTTTAAATTGATTACTTGTAGTATCAACTTTCACAAAAATGCTATCTATAAAAGTATCTTTAATCAATTGATTATTAATTTCATCAATTGAATTTCTGCAAGAAATTTGCAATAAAATATAAATAAAATATAAATACTCAATTCTAACTACTCTTTTTTTAATATTATTCATTGATTCCCTTTTTAAATATAAAAAAATAACAATTTTTTGACTCTAAATAATTATATATTTCACCATTAAATATTATAACATTATTGATTACAAATGATTTATTTCTAGTAACTCATAAATCTAAAAAACAAGCCTAGAATGTCAAAATGCCAATTGATTTATTTATCAAAATATACCCCATAACTATCGTGGTCTTTTAAAGGATGGTTTGTATATTTGGCTATATATATATATATCAGCATTTACATTATTAGTTTTATTTTTTTTCTATTAGTCCGATTATTTAATTTTTAATTTACTCTACAATCAAACCCTAAATATAATTTGTTAAATCGAGAATTTTTAATGCAATTGGGTAAAGTATTTTGAGTAGTAAAAAGTACAAATGAATTTGTTAAAGAAACAACTGGAAATACTTTTGTTTTCATAGAAAAACTCTCAAAGGTACAACTATCTATAAATCCTGTTAACATCCGCCTATTTTGATTCAAATACCTAGAAATCATTATGCCAACATCATCACTTTTATTTGCATATTTATTTTTTAATAAATTGTAAAAATTCTTTGAAATGAGTTCACCTGAATTACCAAAATTTCTTTTAGTTCTCAATGCTTTTATATTTATATTTTCAGTGTTTGCAATAAGTTTATTATAATCAACAACTGTTTGAAGGTTTTCATCAAAAAGTATAAAAGGATCAAAAGGATCAATTATATAACTTGCACTACCTATTTCAACTAAAGGAAAAGTATGTGTATTTTTAAAAGTAATTTTTTTTGTTTTTAGGTGAAGCAAAGAATCCGCTAATCGAATAAATAACTTAGTTCTTTCACCACACCAAACCGCAACTTGATTAGTGTTTCCAATTAAATAACAATTACTAATGTTGGAAGTACCAAAATCAATGTTAAATCTTGAGGTATCTGCTAAACCTAAAACTGGTCCTATAAATTGAAAATTGAAACTACTATAAAGCCACTCTGCCAAAAGGAGAGATTTTATATATTGTTTTGTTTGATCATTGGTTTTAAGCTCGTCAATACAATTATATTTTTCAATTAGTTTCTTTAAAGCATCTTTGAATCCATTTTTACTGTTTCTTTTTATTGTATCATTAATAAACTTACAAGAAAATTCATTACTTTTAAAATCATTTATATTTAATGTTTTACATACTTTATTTGTGTCAATAAAAATTATTTTTAGAATCTTAATATCAATTTTATTTTGGTTGTTATTTATACAAGATAAGTACGATAAGGAAAATAGAAAAAAAAGGAATTTTATGTAATTTGGCATTATGTAAATTGACTAATATATATGCTTATTTTAATTTTTAACTCATTTCCAGCAACTCAATTGTTTCATTTTTATAACATATAAACTAATGATGTTTTTTATTTATTTTAAATAATTTGTAACTGAAATTATTTAAGTATGTCAATAGTTACTATTTATAAAGAAGCTAAAAAATTAATAATTATCCATATAAAGAGATGAAAAGCTAAAAAAAGTATTAGTAAACATTTTATTAATTAAAATTCCATATCATTTAATAATGTTTCCTTGGTATAAATACGTGTTTTAAATGGTAATGTTTTAACTATAGGAGAATTTGGTTCATCATCACCTGGAGTATAAGTTTGCCAAAACATATCTTTAACCTCAATTAAGTTTACAATATTATTTACTTTTTGACAAAAAATTGGATTTGCTTCAATTGGAATGGCCAAGTAGTGAAAAACATACCTGTTTATATCACTATAATTATTGGGAGATCCATGTATTATACTATCATCAAAAATCAATGCCTGACCAACTTTAAGGTTTACAGGAATCATTTTATAATCATCAAATTTAATTGAAGCATTCATTGGAGCCCAATGTATATTCGAATTTCTATATGGCTCATAACGGCTTTGACTTTTAGGTAGAAAATACAAAGTTCCATTTTCTATATTGGTATCTTGGAGAGGTAGCCATATAGAAACAGAAGTGTGCTTTTCTTCGTCAACAGTAGTTAAATTTTGATGGGGGTGAATTACACCCGTTCCAGGGGCCTTATTGAATAAATTGGCTTGTATAATTTTATAATCTATAAAATTTTCTACTAAAAATGGATTAATCAAATCCGTAAGCAATTCCCATATTAGCTGCTTATAACTTTTATCGTGATCCAAAAAAGTACAATGAAATGTCACATCAATATTTTGGTTGTTATTACTTAAAAACTTCACTTCACTTATTTGAGAAGTAATAACTTTAAAAACATTTTCTAACAAAATTGAATCACAAATGTTAATTATTACAAATCCATTGATTTTCAATTGTTCATTTAAATCAGAATTTTTAAGTACTTGTCTTTTAATGTTTAACACGATCTAAATATTTTTGTTGTTTAGTGATTTGATTTCCCAATTTAATTTTGTACGAATAGGGTATTCGTTTGTTAATTCACGCCAATCTTCATTATTTATGGTAACAGTAAACTGATTAAGCAGAGTTACATATAGCATTTGATTTGTGTTACCAAGAATAATACTTATTTTATATGTTCCATCATTCAGTAAATTTGATGGGATTTCAACTTGATGTTCATATTCACCTATCATTTTTTTACCAAATACAAAATCAGAATTATAAACAGGACTATCGGTTAATACTTTCCCTAATAAATTTGATATACAAATTGATGGATAAATTTCAATATCATTAATTAAAACACAAACTCTAAATTTGATTTTTATAGAATCTGATGTTTTAAATATTGTACTATTAATGCTTATGTTTTCAACTTTCACAAAGTCATTATGATATATTGTTTCAGATTTGATATTTAAATCACAATAATTTTTCATTACATTGTCTACTTCTCCATAAAATTCAATAATACCATTATTTAAAACCAAGCACTTATTGCAATATTGTTGTATTTCACTTAATTGATGACTAGCAATTATAATTCCCGCAGTATTCTTGAAAGTATTTTGCATCAACTCCTCCATTTTGCGTTGAAATCTAATATCTCCAGCAGAAAGTACTTCGTCAAGCAATAATATTTCCGGACTTGTTACACTGAATATACCAAATGATAACCGCAGCATCATACCCGAACTAAAAGTTTTTACTGGTTGAAAGGCAAAATCTTCTAATTCAGAAAAAATTAAAATCTCTTTAATTAATGAAGGTAATTCATTTTTTTTAAATCCTAAAATTTGTAGTTGCAGTTTACTGTTTTCAATGGCATTTAAATCGGGATGTAACATTGAATCGAAACCCGATAATGACGATACAGATTTTTTAATTAAAATACTTCCTGAACTTGGCTTAATAAATCCACCAATAATTTTAAGCAAAGTAGATTTTCCTGATCCATTCAAACCGACCAAGCCTAATCTATCACCTTCATTCAAAGAAAATGATACATTGCTAAGAGCATTGAAATAAGAGTCATTTGAGTAGTTACTCTTTTTAATTTTATAGGTCTTGGAAATATTGTTACACTCAATAATAGTACTCATATTATTTTATTTTAAGTTTAGTTTTAATATATCCAAGAGCAGAAGTTTTACGATTTTTCAAATTTACCCCTATTAACAAAAACAAAAAGAAAATTGTGTAATTAACAATCCAACTTAATAGTTGACGAATCATAATATAGTATAGTTTTAAAAGTGTGAGAATATAGTAAATTTTAAAACTAATTCTATGTAACCAACTAATTATAGGTTGTAATCTAAAAAATGGAACAAATAATGCAATATGTATAGGAAATAAAAAAAACCAATTAATATTATTTAAAATTAATGCAAACAAAATAATAACAGGTGCAAATACTTGATAATATAAATCTGGAATGTGCCTGATTGGTCTGTTTACAATAATTTCATCTTTAAGGTTTCTAGTTTGTTTTATTGCTTTATAAATTAAATAAAGCACTATAATAAAAAGTAAGCATAAAATGCTTTGTTTTAATGTAACTAATATGATAACAATGGTGGAAATAAACAACTCAGAATATAGTATAATTTTAAGTAAAGTATTGGTCTTTCTAACACCAATAATCCTTGGAAGCGTTTTTGTTCCAGATAATTTATCTTTAAAAATATCGTTAATATAATGAATTATAATATTTCGAAACCCAGCAATAAATAACAAAAAACTGTAGGTAAATAAAAATGAAAAATAAATAGTATTTGAACCTGCAAATAAAAAGTAAGTATAATAAGATAGCAATAAAGGAATAGTATATGCATATAGAGCATCTAAAACTACAGCCAAATATGCATTTTTCTTCAATCGTATTGGAGGCACACAATACAATATAAATAATGCAATTTGTGTTAAAATTAAAATAACAGATATGTTATTGAATGGCAAAAAGTACCAAGGCAAAAAAGTGAAAAGCAATATTAAAACAAAAAGCCAAAATTGATTAATACTACTAACTAATTTTAATTTATTAACTTTATTGGAATTTTCATCATCCTCTTTATCAAAAAATTCATTAATAAAATAGCCTAATGCAGCAAAACCAAATGATGTAATAAGTGATAAAATAAGGAGTAAAACAGATGATATACTAAAAGGAATATCAAACAAAATAAGCCATAGGTATAAGTTACCAAAAATTTGCGGAATAAAACTAAACCTCCAATCTTTAGCCCTGGTTGCTAACAATAAAATTCTATATTTTTGTAAAGTAAATTGCATTATTTATTCATAAAATAAAGATGCATATTTTCTAAATTATTAATTGCTGGCTTTATTGCCAATATTTCATAAAAGTCTATTGGAAAAATATAATCATCCCAAGAATCAATTTTAGCAATATTGAACAAATTTTGAAAATCGTTTGAAATGGTTAATTGTTCAAATTGTGTGATATCAACTTCAGGTACTTTAACAAAACTTAATATAAATCCTTTAGAGCGAATTATATCTAAAATGTTGCTTAAATCTGCAATATCGTACTCGTAACCAACTTCAATATCTTTACAAATTTGGTTAATACGCAGTTGTTCCCACTCATCACTACTTAACCGTTTAAATAAATCTTTTATATAAAGTCTTCCACCTGGTTTCAGCACATCCCAGCATGCATCTATTAATACATTTTTTTGAGTGGAATGCCCAAATGATTCTAAAAAATACACTGAATCAAACTGCTCTTTACCATAAATTTGCACTATATTATGATAATCTGCAAGTGTAACATTTATTTGGCCATTTAAATTATTCTTATCAATATTAACTCTTGCCTTTTCTAATTGAAAATCAGAAATTGTGCATGCCTCTATTTGAATTTTTGAAATATTTTGTGCAAAGTAAATTGCTGGCCCACAAATTCCACATCCAGCATCTAATACTCTTTCTCCTGTTTTTAGCTTATTAGATTTAATAGTGTAATCAAGGTAATCATTAACGTTTGTAGTTCTAAAAGCTTGTATGATTTCACCATAAACAGCAATAAAATTATCTGTATTTTGGTTATAAAAAGCCCTTACTTTCTCAGCATTATTAATGGAATAAGAGCTGTTTTCTTTTAACTTAGTCATTTTATTTATTACTTTTCAAAAATAGTGAGCAAAACTTATAAAACCTATTTCAAAAACATTGTAATCTTATCAAATAATGTGGATAAAAAAGGCTGTTTTTGAACAAATAATTGATTTTTGATTGGGGTGTAAAATGCATTATAAATTTCCAAATTATGTTGCTCAGCAAGTAATAAAAAATCTTCTTTACTACTTATTGGTGGTTTAATATATAGCTCTTTAATTTTTATACCAGAATCTGAAGTAGTTGAAATTGACTGAAAATTCTTGTAGGTAAATAAATAATCATCATTTTGTTTATATATTTCAATTGGAGATTGTTCATCTTTTTTAAAACAAGTAAGTATTTCTGCCTCTTCTTGGAATATTCCACTCATCATAACCACTCTAGGTTTTTTTAATGTGTTAGGTGGTGAAAAATGCAGCATTCTATTGTCAAAAATCAAAATATCACCAGCCTTCATTTTTAATGGCAATAAATAAGGTTTAATTTCATTAGAAACATCTTCAAACTGTCCTTTAAAAGAAGTTCCTCTATATGGATATGCAAATTTTTGCGATTTTGGAACTACACATAAGCAACCGTTTTCTAATGAGGTGTCTTGTAGTGGAATCCAAACATTTAATGGTGTAAAAGCGTTTTCATTAAGGCTTGTGGTATCTTGGTGAATATCAAAAGCACTATTTTGATCTGGAAACTTCGTGATAATTAAATTGGCTATTATCTTATAATTTTTAAATAATATATCATATGTTGGTTTTAGCAGTTCTGATAGCACTTTGTTAAGTATAATTCTGTATGATAAATCATTAGAGTAAAGTGTATGAAACACACCTGTTGAATTTTCAAGAAATTTGTGGTGCTCCTCATATACACTAATAATTTTCAGAACTAGTTCACTTCCAATATTTCCTGCAAATACATAGCCATTGACATTCACATTTTCAGAAAATTGTTTGTTTTTTAATATACACTTTTTAAAAGTATTGTTACTATTCATTTTTTAAAAAATAATTTAAATTTGCGTAAAAAATATACGAATTACTTTATCTGTATAAATACATTGAATTTACATGAAATTAATAGAATTAATTTAAGGTGTTAAGTTATAAAAAGCCCACTATTTAACTCATGGATGGAAAATTATAGATGAAACCATAAAGAATAAAGAGATACATTCATTTATGCAAACCTTTAATAAAATTCGAAGTTAAAAGGTTTTGAACTTGACAAAAATTTATTAAAAAGTAGATTGTTTTTTAATCCTGAAATCAGAAAAAATCACAAGATATAATCCATAATAAAGTTGAAACTATTTAACCCCGCAAGTTCAATATAAATATTGTTGATTCAAACACGGGTGGTGCTTATAAATTTAAACCACCACATGTCAACAGTAATATACTAATACACCAAGATAGCTCGGTGATTGATGAAGATAATGATTATTTAAATATTTTTTTCACCCAACTCATAAAATCAAAATTTTTAGTTTGATTTTCTTTTTTATTAACTGAAAGTTTTTCAATAAAAATAGGAAGTTTTTTTATATTAACTAAAGGTGCAGTAATCCTTTTTATTTTTTTCAATATTTCAGGACCTTTTTGAATATTTCCCTCCATAAAAAACTCTACACTACTTTCATATACATCTACTTCATTTCCATCACCAAAATAATAGAACATTTGAGCTTCATTGGGAATAATACCAAATACAGTTGCAACTCTTAATTGATCTGTTTTATTTGGAAATGATGCATGAAATAACCTATGGTCATATATCAAAGCTTCGCCTGCTTTCATATTAAGTGTTTGCATATGTTCCCAAATTTTATCATTGTATTCACTAAAATAATCAGGAATATTCGGACCTCTGTAATTATCTACCCACAAGTGACTCCCGGAAACAACTCTTATGGAGCCATTGTTTTCATATAAATTAACTAATGGAACCCAAATATTGAAAGATCTAAATTTGGTTTCATCAACAATACTCCAATCTTGATGAGGATGTAAACGCTCTTCTTGCAATTTTGATTTAACTACATAAGAACCGCCTAGTGCTGAACAATTATTAAAAAACTGATTAATTGAATTAGCAAAAACATCTTTAATTTTATTGTTCATTTTATTTCTGAACTGAATATCTGAGCTATGAGCGGTAGCATAAAAACCTGGTATTTCAGTAGGATGATTCTCATAAAAAAAATCAATTAATGTTTTAACATCTTCCATTTCTAAAAATGAAACAACTACATAACCTTCATCAGATAAAATTAAATCAAGCTGCTTATCATTTAAAATTTGTAGCATAATTATAATTTAAAAAAAGATTTTATTTGGGTGAAAAAACTTACCTGTTTTACACTTTTTGATGATGTATTTTGACCACTCAATTTTACTTCATATCCTGCATCAGTTTTTAACTGATGAACTAGTTTTTTCAATTCTTCGTGGTTATAGCTTTGTTGCTCATAATTTACCATCCCTATACTTTCTCCTAGTTTTGGGCGTTCGGCTATGTCCTTCATAAAATTTTCAAAGCTGATTAGAAAATCATCATTTTCTTTAAAAACTTCTAATTTATTTTCGTTTGGTATTTTATAATGAAAATACATTTGTGCATTAGCTGATTTAACACCTGCAGTAATTGCTTTTCTTATTTGATTTGATTCATTTGCTGGGGAATAATGTATTACACTCTGATTTAATATAATTGCTGTACCAGCGTTAACCAATATTGGTTCTAATTGTTCCATTATTAAATCTTCATTGCCTGAAAAAAAGAATGGCAATGTTGGTGCACGTAATGTGTTGTGTTTACTGTATTGACTTCCAGGCATTATCATTATAGGGCCGTTCTCCATGGTTATGTCACATAATGGAACCCAACAGTTTAAAGCTACGTCTGTTTCTTCATTTACTATTGTCCAATCTTGATGAGCTGCTAACGCACTTTGATTACCAGGTGTTTTGTATAAAAATGATCCCCCAAAGGGAGTATAGTCAATAAAATATTTTTCATAAGCACGGTTAAAAACATCAACAATTTTATCACTGGCCTTTTTTTTATAATTAAAATCTGAACTATAACTATCTGATACAAAATTGTTTTGAATGAGGTCTGGATGTGTTTCATCAAAATAATTACTTAATGTGTTAATTTCAATTTCTGTTAAAAAAGGTAGTATTATGAATCCTTGTTTGTCAAAAATCATTTGATGTTCCGCCAATTTAAAAATTGTTTTTCCCATATATTTTAATTAAAAAATGATTTTAATTTTGCAAGAATTCCTTTCTTGTTATCAGGAAATTTAACTTGATCAATTTCTATGTTTTGAGTATTTATTTCTTTTGGAATAGCATTGGAAATTAACTGACGGGCATTAGTTCGTTGAAAGTTTTTCTCTAAATAGTTTAAATCAATTTTAGGAAATTGATACGGAACCAAGCCTAAGGACTTTCCAACTTTAGGACGCGCATGAATATTTTCTCCAAACTGTTCAAAATTAGTCATAAACGAATTATCTTGAACAAAAACCTCTACATTATTTTCAAAATCTTTGTTCCAATAATAGGTTCTAAATTCAGCATCTTGGTGTGTAAAATAAGTATTGGTAACAATACGAATATTATCTGAATAATTGGGAGGTGAAAAATGAATAATACTTTGATCAAAAAAAACAGCATCTCCAGCTTTAATAATAATGGGTTCTAAAAAATCTAATACTTCATTCATTACAGGAGAGAAACATTCAGAAATACTACTTCCTCTATAAGTTGGAAACATGCGATGACTGCCTTTTAAAACAAACAACGTACCATTTTCAATTGTTAAATCAACCAAAGGAACCCAAATATTAATTCCTGTAAATCTGCTTTCATCTACCAAACTCATGTCTTGGTGAACACACATTCCACTTTCAATTCCAATATTTTTTACAATAAATGCTCCACATACTACTTTTATGTTTTGACAATATTGATTTATGCTTCTACTTCCAATTCTTCTGATTTCTTCATCAGCAACTAAACGATATTTTTTATCTTTAGAAAAAGTACTTGGGAAAAAACCATTCTCATCTTTAGGATGAAGCTGATGGTACATTTCATTCAGTTGATTTATTTCTTCTGGGGAGTAAAAAGGCAAAATTACAAAACCGTTTTTTTCAAAACTAGCCTGAGTTTCATCAGACTTAAAAACTTGAAGCATTTGATTTGGGAAATTGAACATATTTATTTTCCGGTTGTTCTAAACTTTATTTCTCGTAAAATATTCATTGGTGTATATTTTTCAAAAAATGTTCTATTATCTATCCATTCTAATTGTTTTGAATCGCCTATTACAATTTTTTCTTGCAACCTCTCAAATTCTAAAAACTCGTCTTTTTTATCCCCTATAATATCATGGTTAAATAAAATAGCTTGCTTTTCCCAAAAAGGCGAATTGTATTCATTTCCGGATTTTTTAATCAAGTTCGTTAAATCTTCAGTTAAAAACAAATCAAAAGAACAATTAACTTCTTCAATCATATCATAATCGGTAATTAATTCACCATTATCATACATTTTAGACAGGCGTGAATTATCGTATTTTAAATAAAAATCTTCATCCACTTTATATTTTAAAATAGTGTTTTTGTTACCATCTGGTTTAAGATAATAATGAATAAATTCAGCATCTTTTTGAGTAATTCCAACCCCTACAGCAAGTCTTATTTCATTGGTAGTATTTGGTGGCGATGCATGGAAAGTTCGGTTATCAAAAAACAAAGTTTCACCAGCTTTCATCTCTAATGTTTTAAGGTAAGGAAGTAAACTAAGCATATGGTTAGTTAAGGGAAGTGGTGTTTGTGGTGATGGCGATGGTCTATTGTTTTGTATAAAGTTACTACTTCCTTTTATCACTCCCATACATCCATTATCTAATGTAGTATCTACTAATGCCGTCCAACAAGTTATTGAACAAAAACCCTTAGGTTCCTCAACAAATGTCCAGTCTTGATGGGCATAAACTACTCCTTTTGAATTATTTTCTTTCACTAAAAAACAAGCTACAAATGATTTATAATTTACCAGATAATCATCCATTTTAGGCAGTGTAATATTCCAAATTTTTGTCTGTATTTCTTTACAAAGTTCTTTGTCTTTCAGGTTAATTGTTCCATGAAAACCAAAGCCATTTTCGTCTTTTAAATATAAAGACTCATAATATGATTTTAAATCAATAATCTCTTTATCATCAAGCGTTTTAATTACGATATACCCTTCTTTTTCGAAAAAATCTTGATCTTTTTTATTTTTAAAAATCTGTTTCATATATTATTATTTTTATTAAATTTATAAATTGAGTAAACCTTCAATTATTGTCCTTTAGTTTACCTGAACTGATACCATACAGAATATTTCGAAAAACTCGGCTCTTACTTTTAACGACTATAGTCAATACGCTAAAATGGAAAAGTAAAAAAAATAGAAAGGTGAAAAAATACCTAGTTTTTTTTCATTACTTTTCTTTTTCTTCTCCCTTCAATATTCTGAGTAAAAAATGTTCATATTTTTTATGCCCTAAGGTATTAAAATGCCCATCGGGTGAAGGAACATAGTCGCGCTGCTTATTCATTCCATCAGTAATATAGAACGGATGATTTCCAAAAGATGCCCTGCATTTTTTAATTATCAGTTCATTGTCATCTTTGCCATTATTAATAACAGCTAAGATAAATTCTGTATGACTAGCCCGACAGATGCTATCTATTTGCCAAATATATTCTGCTGTGCAATCTATATGAGGAACAAATGTAGAATTAACTCGGGGATGATAGTAACCTTTGGTTATGCGCACTAACTGAGTTACCAAAACACTATATTGCATGGCGAATCGAAGTTGACTGTTTTGTTCTCCCCGCCATGTAAATTTTTCAGCTGTGTAATTATAGGCATCTATATAAGTATCGAATAGTTCAATACTATCATCATCAACAGTTTCGTAGTTCATTTTATAAAAACCACCCGCATTAGTTGGATATAAATCGGGATATACAAAAGGAATCAGTTTTTTGCGGTAATACAAAAAATCATTAGAAAAATAGAAATTGACAATCAAATAATCGGGCTTTATTATGGGCACGTACAACTGCGTTAATTTTAAATAAGTGGCAACATCGCTTCCAGGAACACCCAAATTATAAGTTACAATTCCGTCCTCATTGCCCAACAAATTAGCAAAGCTGTGTTGAATCGAATCAGCTGAATAGCCCCAAGTAAACGAATCGCCTAATAGCATTATTTTTTTCTTGCATGTAGTATCTTTTAAAGAAAATTCAGAGTCCTGAAAACCATTACTGTTTATGGGCACATGAAAAACATTTCGTTTTACCATTCTTTTTAAGGTAGTATTAAAGTGATCGAAGTCATGGTCGAAATTAGCAGTGTTATACTTGCGGTCTATCATCATAATGCCGTTGCTATCAGCTTTGAAAAGAGTAGGGAGATAAATCGAATCGGGAAAATTTAGTGATATTTTGTTTATTTGCTGTGGAGGCATTAATATACCAGGTTTATATCCTATAGTGCGCAAAACTACTTCGATTAAAATCAACACGCTTGCGAAAACAAAAAGAAGGTAACGTATATAACTCATTGGTTAAAATAGAGAGAGTATTTATGAATATTTTTTTTATTGAAATAAATATGTTGTTACATTAATTTTATAATATATTCATATAAATTTTTAGCATAAATTTCATGTGCTTTATAATTTGGATGTGGGTCACACGGAGCCAAACTAAAATCTTCCTCAGAATAATTTGGAAATAAGTTCACATAATTCAAATTGTTTTCAAAACAAAAAGTTTTAATTTCACTTGATTTCCTGATATTTAATACATCTGCAATAATTAACTTAAAACCGTATTGAATCGCTAATTTCTGTAAATCAATAAATATCTTTTTAGTAATAGGAAATCCAACTGTATTTTTTATACTTATATTATTCCAAATCTGATTTATAAAATAAGAAATTGCTGAAAATTTTACCATAGGAACAGGGTAAAAATCTTTTACAATATCTATATATTCAATTTCAATATCATTGTTTTTAATTGTACATCGAGGATAATAATATTTTGACGAAACAAGCCCTTTATTAAACGTAATTCCTTCAAATAATTTAGACTCATAACTCCTTGTAAGCTGATTTCTCTCTTCGTGAAAAGTGGCGTATGAAATTACCACAATTTTTGGTCTTTCGCCCTTTTCCAAAGTTTTTTTTAGTTTCAGAAAAGATTGAATAGTTCCAGATCCTGGAACTGCATAATTATAAATTTCATGATTATTAAGTAAATTTTGAAGTAAATAGGGATATGTCTTTTCATCATTTATTCCATATCCATAAGCAAATGAGCAACCATAAATAAATATTTTATTCTTATGAACATTATTAATTTTAGATGTAATTCTTCTGCCTTCTGAATTATGTGTGGCAACAAATTCCAAACAATTATTAATATTGATTTTATACTTCCCTTTCTTCAAAGAAATCCCTAATGAATCTGGTACAAAACTTATTTCTGGTTTACTTATAAATTTTTGATTGAAAACTTTTGGACTAAATCCTATAAACCTCAACAATATTTCTGTTATTATGAATATTAAAATTATTGTAATAATTATATATGTTGTTTTATTCACTAGACTGTTATTTATGATTTATTCAAACTTTTTTATTTTTATATTTCAAATATAATGATAACAAACATAAAGGTAAATAGAGATTATTTTCCGGTTATTCTAAACTTTATTTCACGTAAAATATTCATTGGAGTATATTTTTCAAAAAATGTTCTATTATCTATCCATTCTTCTTGTATCGAATCTTCTACTATATTTTTTTCTTCTATCTTCTCCTCAAGTATAGACTCCTCTTTTTTAACACCTGTAATGTCATAGTTAAATAAAACTGCTAACTTTTCGCACATTGGCACATTGTATTCATTTCCTGCTTGTTTTATTAAAGTTGTTAAATCTTCAGATGTATATTGATCATAAAAATACGGAATTTCTTCCACCACTTCATAATCGGTAATTACTTCACCATTATCATACATTTTTGAAAGGCGAGCGTTATCAAATTTTAAAAAGAAATTCTCATCTACTTTATATTTTAGAATAGTGTTTTTATTTCCATCTGGTTTAAGGAAATAATGAACTAATTCTGCATCTTTTTGGGTAATACCAACTCCCACTGCTAGTCTAATTTCATTAGTAGTATTTGGTGGGGAAGCATGGAAAGTACGGTTATCAAAGAATAATGTTTCACCTGCTTTCATCTCTAATGTTTTTAAGTATGGAAATATACTAAACATATGATCACTTAATGGAACTGGTGTTTGTGGTGATGGGGATGGGCGAAAATTTTGCATCAATTTGTTACTCCCTTTAATTACTCCCATACAACCATTATCAAGTGTCATGTCTACCAATGCCGTCCAACAAGTTATTGAACAAAATCCTTCAGTCTCATTATCAACAAAGGACCAATCTTGATGTGCGGGCACAATACCTTTTGGATTACTTTCTTTTATAACATAACTAGCCACAAAAGGTTTATAATTTTCTACATATTCATCTAATTTAGGTAGTGTAATATCCAAAATTTTTGATTGTATTTCTGCACATAGGCCTTTGTCACTTTGGTCCATACTTACATGAAAACCAAATCCTTTTTCATCATTTAAATGAAGAGATTCATAGTATAATGTTAAGCTTTCTATTTCTTGTTTATCAAGTGTAGGAAGAATTAGGTATCCTTCTTTTTCAAAAAAATCTTGATTTACTTTATCTTTAAAAATCTGTTTCATATTTGCTTGTTTATTTTTATTTAGTTGATAAATGTGTTTTTTTAAACGGTATTCTTCTGGGGTGATTTTAATTTGCGAATAATTAAACTCTTTTATTAATTTACCATCGATTGGTTTTTGACCAATTTTAGTGTTGTAATTTTCGAAAAAATTTTTTGGAACCAAATATTTTTCTGCTTGAAAAGTTTCAGGATTTTTATAATAAAAGAGCAAATCAGCTGATTCTGGTATTAAGCCAAAAGTTACAGCTAACCTATTGGTGTTTGATTGATTGGCCGGTGAGGCATGAATTAAAGCTTGGCTAAATATCAAAGCCTCTCCTGCTTTTAAAGTAATAATTTGTAAGTCTTTTCTAATTTCATTTTCAATTTCCGACAATGGATTATCGAATAATGGGGAGCGCAGTGCATCGGAAAATCTATGGCTTCCTGGTATAACTTGCATAGCTCCATTAAATTCATCTACATCTTGAAGTGGAATCCAAATGGTAACAGAATCAAACTTTGTTTCATCTACAACAGTCCAATCTTGGTGTATTGGCATTTGGCCAATTGCTCCAGGTGCCTTTGACAGATAACAACATCCTAAAGTCTTGAAAGAGTTGAAAAGCTGGTTTACTTTAGGACCTAAAATTGTATCTATTCCACTATTTAGTTTTAACTTAACAGATTCGTTCTGGCTAAAACTTGAAGAATAAAACCCTTCAGGATTGTTAAACAAATTGCTATTATATGATTCATTTAAGTACTTAATTTCTTCAGCATTTAAAAACGGTAAAACAACAAAGCCATTCAACTCAAATTGGCTATTAATTTGTTCATTTGCAAAAAAAGCTGACCGCAAACTGATTTTATTTTGATGCATTAAATATCAATTTAAACTTCCACCAAAAGTCTTTTTGTGATTGATTCTCGAATGTAGGACCAGACAATCTTTTAACAAATTCTTGTTCTGTAATTTGCTTACTTACAAATGGAACATTTTTTAATATTTTGGGTGATTGTACTTTTTTCCAAGGATTAAATTCCATGTAAAAATCATCATTTACTTCAATCATTTGGATTTCATTTGGATTGCTTTGATAGTCCATATAGTAATGAATAGATGGAAATCCAATTGGAACACAAATTAGTTGAATAGCTAATCGTAAATCGTTGGTATTATTAATTGCAGAATAATGCACAATACTATCATCTAAAATCACACAATCACCAGCTTTGGTTTCTAATGGAACTAAATGATTATTGATTATTTCATTTTTAATTCCCTCTAACTCCCAAGGTACCATTGGGCCCCGATGTTGGCCAAAACGTTTTTGACTTCCGGGTACAACCTGTAACGTACCATTTTCTATGGTTGAATCAACCAAAGGACACCAAATAGAAACAGTAGAACATAGTTTCTCATCAGCAAAGGCCCAGTTTTCATGTAAAGGAACTTCACCTGTATCTGATTGTTTGCGAATATAGTTTGCTATAATTGGACGATAGTTATCAAGCAGCTTATCCATATGTGGTTTAAAATACTCTGATATTATTTTAAATATTAAACGCTTGTATTCAGGGTTTTTATCTATAAAAGTAAAATCGTAGGTAATAAAACTTGCTTGTTCAACACCGGTTTCATCTGATGTAATTTGACCACCACTTTGTGGTAAAGTTTCAAAAAAAAGGTTTTTAAGTATTTCTACTTCATCAGCATTTATAAATGGAACCTTTACATATCCATCTTTTCTGAATTGATTTTCAATATTACTATCAACAAAAATATTTCTCATAAACTATCATTAATTTTTTCTTCTACCGATTTGAAGGCCAATATTCCTGCAACAAAAAACATGAAAGATAAAATCAAACCAATATAAAAAAATGGGTTTAGTGTTTCATTAAAAAAAACATGTCTAAACAAATGTATTGAACTTGTTATAGGATTGATATACAGAAATGAATGATATTGGTCAGGTAGAATATTTACTGGATAAAAAACGGGTGTAAACCAAATACTAAAGTTTACAATAAAGGGAATGATGTGAAACAAATCTCTTTTTTTTACAGTAGCAGCACTTAAAATTAAGGAAACTCCTAAAGCAAATAATATTACAGGAATTAATGCTAATGGAAATGCAAACCAAAGCCAACTAAATTTGGTTTTAAAGACGAGCAACAGTATAATAAAAACTATAAAAGATACTGCAAACTCAACAAGAGCAATAATACATTTGGAAAGTGGAATAATAATTTTTGGAAATTGAGTTTTTTTAACCAAATCACTGTGATTTAATAAACTAGGTGCAGCTTGATTAAAAATGTAACTAAATACACCCCAGTTCAAAACACCGCTAAGTACAAATAATTCATAAGGATATGGTGCATTTATTCTAAGTATAAAATGAAAAAAAGTAGTAAAAATAATTACTGCAGTAATTGGATAAACAAGCGTCCAAGATAACCCTATTAAAGTTTGAGCATATTTTATTTTTAAATCGCGTTTGGCCAAAATAAAAAGCATATACCTGTATGTCCAAACCGTATTAAAGTATGTTTTTAAACTGTCGGGTTTAGCTGTAATTAACTTATTCATATGTTAAAAATAAATTTGCATTTTATTAGGTTGTTGAAATAGTCAATTTTTTTGAAAAAAAAATTGTATAAAAATCTGTTTTAAAATTTCTGTTTTTACAGCTATTAGTTTTATTTTTCTCCACTTATATTTTTACTCAAAACCTATAAAGTAAAGTAACAATATTAATAATTACTAAAATAACCTATATTTTAAACACACTTCGTCTGGTCAGTCCCATTTTTAAAAATAAAAACAACCTGTACTTCTTACTCTATTTAAAAAAAATACTGTTAATTCCCTAAATTACAACAAATTTAAAAAATCAAAACTAATAATAATTATAACTAATATTTTGTCTGATTTGTTATTTCTCATTTGCAAAATAATAATTAATTGTATTGGAAATATGGTTAATATCACTTTCGCTTAACATTGAATGTAATGGCAAGCGTAAAATTCTTTTAGCAATATCAATTGTATTATTACCTCCTAAATAATGTCCAAATTGTTTTCCCATTTCAGATTGATGAAGTGGTATATAATGGAACATAGCTTCTATTCCGTTTGCTAATAAA
>CANGPW010000052.1 GCA_947456185.1 Bacteroidota bacterium
CTGTCGTTTTCTTTACCACACCTGTTTAAGACCTGGAGAACTTATAAGACTAAAAATAAAGGATTTAGATTTTAAACGCAGAAAAATTATTGTTACCTTAAATGTTTCTAAAAACACCAAACGAATCACCGAGGAAGAGATTTACATATCAGATGAACTTTTAAACATGCTTATTAAACATGGATTCCAAAATGCAGATTCAGATAACTACGTTGTAACAGACTGTTCGCAGTTTTACGGTCAAAAGACCTTCGGAAGAGACACACCATATAAAAGGTTTAAGAAAGCAATAAAGCAAATAGGAATTGACAATAAAGGATATGTTCTATACAGTTTCAAGCACTTTGCAAATATCAGTCGATTTAGACAAGGATGGAAAATAGAACAACTCATGGTAGCAAATCGACATGCCAATCTAGCAATGACCTTAGAATACCTGAAAGACATTAATAACGATACATCAATAGCACATTTAACAACCCCAGAAATTTAAAATTAATATGAAAATAACTACTATAATAAATGAGTTTGAATCAAACTTCGCATCATCTTTTATCCATACCGCACTGGTAAAGTTTGGAGTAGCGTTTAAAACTAGCGTCATCAGTGACATACAACATAGCCTACTTGAGCTGAAAGCAAAAGTAAAGAGGGGAGAGTCAAAAGATACTCACGTAGGATGGGAAATGAAAATTGAGCATATTGAAATGTTGGAGAAGTACCTTAGCATTATCATTAAGGCTTATGACGAACATTTCTTCATGAATCCAAGTCACCTCAAGGTTTATTCTGTAAATCAAAAACTGCGTGAGGTAGAAACACCCAACTTGAAAGACTTTACCATTGATGTTTTGAAAAACTTAACTATAAATACTGAAAAGAAAAAACTCACAAGATCACAAAGGGTGAAACAAGAGGCGGATTTGTATGTAAAGAAATGGGCACTTGGACATGTAAAACTGGGCAAAAAGTCAGCATAAATGCAGAATTACTGTTAAAAAAACAGTGCTAAAACAGTGCTAAGTAGTCCAATCGCCCCCCATTTTTGAGTGTTTTAGCAAAAACAGGCAAAATGTTAAGTGGCTGATATACAATAAAAAAGCCCCAAATTACTGGGGCTTCATTTTAGTGCGGAGAGTTAGGGATTCGAACCCCAGGTCCTGTAACAGACAACAGTTTTCAAGACTGCCGCAATCGACCACTCTGCCAACTCTCCATCTGCGAAAGTAAGGCTATGAACCTTTTCTTACAAATTTTTTTTAATTTTTATGCAATAAAAAACCCCAACCTTTAATAGTCAGGGTTTTTTATTTGAAAAATTTATATTGAAGAATATTTTATTCATCAATAATTAGTATGATTTATTTAGTTAACCATTATTTTTTTGACAAAACTTTGGTTTCCAATTTCTACTTTTACAAAGTAAATACCATTATTTAATTCCAATGCATTTCTATCTAGGTTAACAATGTGGTTTCCTGCATTTGTATTTCCTTTTAAAAGTGTACCCATATTTCTTCCTAAAATATCAATAACAGAAATATTAACTTCACTAGTTTTTGTTAATTCAAATGTTAATTCAGTAGCAGTATTAAAAGGATTTGGAGCTAAGTTAAAGTTGATTGAACTAGCTAATTCATCATTTATACCCAATTTAGCACTTGAACTAACTCTAACAGCATCTAAATAAAAGTTGGAGCCACCTTTGCGTAATAAAGTTATTTTAAAACGAACATTTGCAGCTGCGGTTGCGACTAAATTTACCTCACGCCATTTAGATGCATCGCTTGGAACAAATCCCGTTGCCCAATTTAAATAGGTAAGTCCTGTTGTTGATATTGCAGTGCCAGTGCTTACAGAACCTGTTCCTGTCATTTGTGTCCAAGTAGTTCCACAATTTGTAGATTGATAAACTCTTAAATCATCAGTTGATTTTGTATTACTTGGTGGAGGACCTGTAACTAAAGCAGCTGCATAAGCAAATCTGAAAGTTGGTAAAGTTGCACCTAACAAATTAAACGAAGGAGAAATAAAACTTTGCTCAATTCCGCTTGAAGGTACAGAATTAAATGGATCATCTTCTAATTTCATACTTGCTATTCCGTTAAATGAAACTCCAAGTGTTCTAGTCCATTTAGCTCTACCATTTTCTGATTCAAATCTCCAACCTTTTTCATACCAGTCGTTTGCGTATTGCCAATCAGCATAATTTAAATTTGCTTGAGTAGCATTTTTATTGTCAATAACAGTTACATAATTTTTATATACTGAATCAACGGTAGTTCCATTTGTTGTGATTGAAAGTTTTACATCATATGCGCCAGAAGTATTATAAACAATATTTCCCGGTGTTGCTAAAGTAGAAGTTCCTGGAGTTCCTCCTGAAAATGTCCAATTATAAGCTGTGGCCGTTCCATTATAAATGTTTTGATTAAATGTTACTGAACCACCTGTACAAATATTTTTATTGTTTGAATAAAATGAAGGAATGGCGTTACAAGTTGTTGTTACATTATTTACTCCAGTTTTAACCAAATTTTCAGCACTAAATATTTCTCTTCTGTAGTTTTCTATACAATAATGCATTCTTGCTTTTTGCTGATATGTATACATATTTGAACACCTTTCTTTACAATTAAAATAATCCATATAATTTTCTTGCTGATCTACTAAATCTGGATTATCAGTTCCACAAGAATTTAATGTGGCACTGAATGTACCACTTCTAGCACCATCAGGATTGTAAGTAGGAGGCGTATCAGATAAACCATCATTGTCTGTATTGTTACAACTATCGCCTTCAAAAGGATGAAATAAACCTAACCAATGCCCAATTTCATGAGTAGTAACAGTATTAAAAACATTTTGTGAAGGAGATAACTGACCAAAATATTTATAATCTACCATTAAACCATCAGTAGAAGCAGATGATGTAGCAAAAGGGAATTGTGCATAGCCAGCAACAACACCATTTGAAATTTCTTTTAAAATCCTTTCAACTATCCATATGTTTAAGTAGCTTCTAGAATCCCAAACACTTATTCTTTTTAAAACATCATCACCTAAATTTGTATTAGGAGAATATACCCTAACAATTCCTTTAGTACAATTTCCTTGTGGATCTTTCTTAGCTAATCTAAATTCTATTTCGCAATCTGCTGCAATATCTTTAAAAATTTCTCTTCTATTTGTGGAATCTGAATTTAAGTTTCTAAAACTTTTATTTAAAAAATCAATTTCACTGTTAATTTGAGCATCAGAAATGTTTGTTGAACTATTAGTTCCTGAATGAATAACATGCACTACCACCGGAATTATATATTTGGGAGCACTTGTTTTACCTAATTTATTGACTTTTTTTAAGTCATTTAAATTTACAGTTTGTAAATAACTTTTCCAGTTTTTATTGAACTTTTCCGCTTCTATTTTCAACTGTGGGTTTGTTGATTGAAGAAATTTATTGTGTTCATCTGTACCACAAAGAGTGCTTTTTTGTTGAGCAATACCGTGCAATCCAAAGGCAAGCATAGTAAAAGTGTATATCAGTTTTTTCATATTTAAAACGAGTAATTTGGCTAGCAAAATAATAAAATTTATAAGTATGTCAATAGTAAAATAAAAATGGTTGCTTAATCTTGTTAATTTCTTTTTTGTTCCCATATTTCCATATCAAACATTTTTCCATCTTTTATTTTGAAACGTATAGCTGTTGAAATTGGATGAAAACCATGATTACCAGAAGCTCCAGGGTTTATATGCATCATGTTTAGTAAGGGGTCTCGCATTACTTTTAGTATGTGTGAGTGACCACAAATCATTAAATCAAAATGTTCATTTTTTACAATTTGTTTAAACTTTGGGGAATAATTATTTGGATATCCACCAATATGTAGTAGGCAAACTTTCATATTTTGGATCTCAAATTTTAAAATTTCAGGCATTCTTATCCTTAAATCTTGACCATCTATGTTTCCCCAAACTGTTCTCAATGGTTTAAATTTTTCAATTTCTTCCAATGTTTTTAAATCACCCCAATCGCCAGCATGCCAAAGTTCATCGCATTGATCAAAAAACTGATAAAGTTTTGGATTAAAATAACTGTGTGTGTCTGAAAATATTCCTATTTGTTTTATCAATTTTTTATCTCCTTTTATCAATTAAAGTTATTTGTAATATGTAATGTTTTAATAATCAATAATTTAACCTTTGAATTCAATGATTTATTTAATAATTACTTTTTGTTGATTGATAGTTGGCAAAGTAATTAAGATTTTATTTTTTATTGCAGTAGCAAACAAAAAAATAAAAATGATACTTTCAGACAAACGCATATTGGAAGAAATTGAAAATGGAAACATTTTAATTGAACCATTTAAAAAAGATTGCCTTGGCACCAATAGTTACGATGTTCATTTGGGCAGGTATTTAGGAACTTATAAAGACAGAGTTTTAGACGCTCGTGAACACAATAAAATTGATATTTTTGAAATTCCTATTGAGGGCTTAGTCATTCAACCTAACACTTTATATTTAGGTGTAACTGCCGAATATACTGAAACTCACAAACAAGTTCCTTTTTTAGAAGGAAAATCAAGTACTGGTCGCTTAGGAATTGATATTCATGCTACTGCAGGAAAAGGTGATGTTGGCTTTTGTAACACTTGGACTTTAGAAATTTCATGTACGCAACCTGTAAGAATTTATGCAGGCATGCCAATTGGCCAATTAATTTATTTTGAAGTAGCAGGTGAAATTGAAATTATGTACAACAGTAAGAAAAATGCTAAATATAATAAGCGTACAGTAAAACCTGTAGAAAGCATGATGTGGAAAAATAAGTTTTAATTAATATATGTTTAAAAGAAAATGATTAAAGAATACATTGAAGAAAATAAAGATCGTTTTTTAAATGAACTTTTCGATTTATTGCGCATTCCAAGCATTAGCGCTGACAAAGATTTTGCTAGTGACGTAAATAAAGCGGCTGAATTTATAAAAACAAAAATGATAGCAGCAGGTGCTAATAATGTTGAAATTTGTCAGACTGCAGGTTATCCAATTGTTTATGGTGAAAAAATGATAGATCAATCATTGCCCACAGTTTTGGTTTATGGTCATTACGATGTGCAACCTGCAGTTCCACTAGAATTATGGCATTCACCGCCTTTTGAACCAAGCATTCGCACTACTGAAATTCATCCCAATGGAGCCATTTTTGCGCGTGGAAGTTGCGATGATAAAGGTCAAATGTACATGCACTTAAAAGCATTTGAATTGATGATGAAAACCAATTCTTTGCCTTGCAATGTTAAATTCATGATTGAAGGAGAGGAAGAAGTTGGAAGTACTCATTTAGGACCATTTTGTATCAATAATAAAGAAAGATTGAAGGCCGATGTGGTGCTGATTTCCGACACTTCTATGATAGCAAACGATACGCCAAGTATAGATACTGGTTTACGAGGATTAAGTTATGTAGAAGTAGAAGTTACAGGGCCAAATCGCGATTTACATAGTGGTGTATATGGTGGTGCTGTTGCCAATCCAATCAATGTTTTGGCAAAAATGATTGCCAGCATGCACGATGAAAATAACCACATTACCATTCCTGGTTTTTACGATAAAGTAATTGAATTATCAGCCCAAGAACGTACTGATTTAAATCTTGCTCCTTTTGATATGGAGGCTTATAAAAAAGATTTAGAAATAAGTGATGTTTGGGGTGAAAAAGGTTTTACTGTTTATGAAAAAACCGGAGTTCGTCCTACTTTAGATTGTAACGGAATTTGGGGTGGCTATATTGGAGAAGGTGCTAAAACTGTTTTACCTTCAAAAGCATTTGCAAAAATAAGCATGCGTTTGGTTCCAAATCAAGTGAGTTCTGAAATTACTGATTTATTTAAAAACCATTTTGAAAGCATTGCACCTGAAGGTATAAAAGTAGTTGTAAAACCACATCATGGGGGAGAACCAGTAGTTACGCCAACCGATTCAATTGCCTATAAAGCTGCTGCTAAAGCAATGGAAACTACCTTTGGTAAAAAACCAATTCCAACCCGTGGTGGAGGAAGTATTCCAATTGTTGCATTGTTTGAAAAAGAATTGGGTTTAAAATCAGTGTTAATGGGTTTTGGGTTAGACAGCGATGCGCTTCATTCACCAAACGAACATTATGGCATTGAAAACTATTATAAAGGAATAGAAACCATTCCATATTTCTTTAAATATTTTGCAGAAATGAGCAAATAAAAAAATGTATTGGTATCATTTTAGTCGTCATTGCGAGGCATTTCCTGTCCCGCCAAAGCGGGAAGGCAATCTAACTTTGAGATTACTTCGTTCTTGATAATGACGATTGTTTTCCATCAAAAATAATCATGATAAATAGAGCTTTTGTATATGGCGACTTACTTTTTGAAAGTATGTTGGTTTTAAACAATCAAATTCAACATGTAGATAAACATTTTGAAAGATTGGTAAAAAGTGCAGCAATTTTAAAAATGAATGTATCAAATTCCTTTGACATTGATTTTTTTAAAAACACTATTTTTAATGAAATAAAAAACTCCAATTTATCAAATAAAAATAGTTGTAGGGTTCGTTTTGTTTTGCATAGAAATGCAACAGGTTTTTACTTTCCAAATTCAAATGAAACTGCATTTATTGTTGAATCATTTGAATTACCTGATAAATGGAAAGAAATTGCTGCAAAGCCTAAAAAAGCAGGAATTTATTCCTTTCAAACCAAAGTTACTGGACCTCTTTCAAACTTAAAAACGGGCAATGCTTTGATTTATGTATTAGCTAAAATATGGGCTCAAGAAAATGGTTTAGACGATGCACTTATTTTAAATCATAATGGAAACATCATAGAAGGCGCAAGTTCAAATATATTTTGGAAAATCAATAATAAAGTATATACTGTTCCACTAGCTGAAGGCTGCATTGACGGTATTGCTCGACAAGTTTATATGGAGCAAATGGAGTTAGCTAATAAACCAGTTATTGAAAAAATTTGTACGGAAATTGAATTGCGCCAAGCCGATGAAATTTTTACTTGTAATGCCACAAATGGAATGATTAAAATTTATTTAGTAATGATGTAAAAGGCATGTACTATTCCAGGCAAATACAACACACATGTTAATGCTAAATTTATTAATGTAGGTTCTGGCTCCCAATTTGTATATAAACCAACTGCAACTGGAGGCAGAATAACCGCTAAAATATATAAAACAATTGGGTCAACATCTACCTTGTTTTTATTTGCATCTATTACTTTTTTATAAAGTAAAATATAAAACTTTTTTTGTTCCTTTAAGCTCAAACTTTTAAGCTCAGATTTTAATAATTCTGGAGAAATTGATTTTATGTTATCAGCAGTATATTTAAATAAAGATTGAGCAGTTTTTTGTTTATCATTTTCAATAGTTTTTGCATTTAAATTTAGCGCAGTGATACAAAATATTGTAAGAAATAAAAGGATTGATTTTTTCATAATAGTATTTGTTTTTCTTTTAGCAAATGTATGTTTCTTTTAAATTTATTTTCTTATTTAAAATCAAATATAATTTATAAAACCTCAGCTACAACAAAAGTACTTCCACCAACAAAAATAAAATCATTTTTAGATGCATTTAGTTTCGCACTTTCAAATGCCAATGCAACTGTTTCAAATGCATTTCCATTCAAATTGTATTGCTTTGCTTGTGTTTGTAATTCAATTTCATTCAATGCACGAGGTAATTGTGCCTTACACCAATAATACTTAGCATTTACAGGCAATATAGCTAAAATTTTATTGATATCTTTATCTTTTACCATGCCTAAAACTAGGTGTAATTTGTCATATTTTTGCATGGCAATTTGTTGAATAATCAATTCAATTCCGTTTAAATTATGACCAGTATCGCAAATTATTTTAGGTTCATTACCTAGCACTTGCCAACGGCCCATTAATCCCGTATTTTTAATTACATTTTCAAATCCTTGTTTGATGTTTTCAAACGAAATATTAAATTCCAATACCATTAATTGCTGACAAGCAACCAAAACAGTAGTAAAATTATGTTGCTGATAAATACCTCCCAATGGACAATTTAAACTGTAATTTTCAAATTTAAAAGCAGCATTTATTTCATTTCCGAAAAGATTATTTGGCATAAATTTAATTGTAGCGCCTTCATTTTGTTGAATAAAAGATTCAACTATTAATTGCTCTTGAGCAAAAACCAAATGACTGTTTTCATCATGTGATTTTTTAATAAATACGTCATCAATTTCTATTTGTTTTTCGCCAATGACTACAGGCGTATTTTTCTTGATAATTCCTGCTTTTTCAAATGCAATTTTACTTAAAGTATCACCTAATAAATCGGTATGGTCCCAACCAATGTTTGTGATAATAGAAAGCATCGGATTGATAATATTTGTTGAGTCTAAACGGCCACCAAGCCCAGTTTCAATGATAGCAATATCTACTTTTTGCTTTGCAAAATAATCAAAACATAATGCCACAGTCCATTCAAAAAATGAGGGTTCAATTTTATCGAAAAGAGGTTTGTAATTTGATACAAAATCAGTGATTTCTTGTTCAGGAATCATTTCGCCATTTATCTTTATCCGTTCCCTAAAATCTTTTAAATGAGGCGAAGTATATAAACCAACTTTTAAACCACTTTCTTGTAAAATAGAAGCCAATAAATGACTGGTAGAACCTTTGCCATTTGTACCCGCAATATGTATAGTTTTGAAATTGTTTTGAGGGTTATTTAATGCGTTACAAAGTTCAACAGTATTAGTAATATCTACTTTATAAGCAGCAGCTCCAATTCTTGTAAACAAAGGTAATTGTTGGTATAAATAGTTTAATGTTTCTTGGTAATTCATATTTTTTCTAGTTGATAGTTGATGGACGATAGACCATAGTATTTTACTACTGCATATAATATATTGCCTATTGTCTATTGTCTATTGTCTATTGTCTATTGTCTATTGTCTATTGTCTATTATCTATTGCTTATTGCCTATTGTCTATGGTCTATTATCTATGGTCTTTTAAACTATTTCATAAACTTTTCCAGGCAAAGATCTAATGATGCCTTTAAATTCCAAATCAAGTAATTTGTATGATAAAAAGCCATTTTCAAATCCTAAATCGAATGAAATTTTATCAATATCAATTTTAGTTTTTTGCTTGATATAATTTATAATTTTCGTGTCGAATTCATCTAAATCTAGTAATAAAATTTGTTGTTTATATTTCTTTTCATTTTTAGTTTCAATATCCCAATTCATTAACTCTAATAAATCAGCAGATTTTGTAATCATACTTGCCTTATTTGTTTTAATTAAATAGTTACAGCCTTGAGAAAATTTATCATTAATTCTACCTGGTAAAGCCATAATATCTTTGTTGTATGAATTAGCTATTTCAACCGTAATCATTGAACCGCCTCTGCTAGCTGTTTCTACCACAACTAATACATCGCACATGCCTGCAACTATTCTATTTCTTGTTGGAAAATTAGCTGGATCGGCTTTAGTTTTACTTAAATATTCCGATAATATTCCGCCATTTTCTATCATTTGCTTTGCAATAGTTGAATGGTCTCTTGGGTACATTTCATCTAATCCATGTGCTACCACTCCAACCGTTGGTAAGCCATGCTGAACAGCGGCTTTATGGCTTTGGTAATCTATTCCATAAGCCAAACCACTTATAATTAATGCGCCTGTGGTTTTTAAATCTTCTATTAATTTATCGGTAAATGATTTGCCATATTCAGTTGCGTTTCTTGTTCCAATTACTGAAACTATTTTAGGAGCATTTAAATTGGCATTTCCTTTATAAAATAAAAGTAATGGCGCATCTTCAATGTCTTTTAATCTTATTGGATAATCTGTGTCTAAATAAAAAATAGGCTTAATATTATTTTTTTCTATAAAAATTAATTCATCTTCAGCTCTTTGAAAATCTTTAAATCCTGCAATACTTGAGGCAGTAGTTTCACCAATTCCCGGAATTTTAAGCAGTTTTGATTTACTTTGTTTAAACACATTTTGAACGCCACCACAATAGCTAATCAGTATTTTTGCTGTAACATTCCCCACATTTGGAATTTGTTTAATAGCAATTTGATATAAAAGTTCGTTACTTATATTCATTATTTAACTTTTAAAATTTAAGAAATAAGAAGCCTCAAATATTTCATTTACTGCTAAATTAATAATACCTTTTTTATTATTTATTTCACCGTCAGAGTCTATATTATCTGAATAACCAAGCCAAGGTTCCAAACAAATAAATGCTTGATTTCCTTTTTTTGCCCAAATCCCCAAATCATTAAAATCATAGAATTCACAACTTACTTCATAATTTGAAAATTGATGCTTTAGAGTAATTTTTTTAGTGGGGCAATTTTTCAAAACAATGGCATCTTTATCAAACAATGCTAAATTTAATTTTAAAAAGTGGTTTTCTAATTTTATATTTTCTGTTTCGTTATTAAATAAACCATCCACCAGCAAATGTCTTTCAATATGATTTAAACTGTAAAAGTTTAAATCATATTGATTTAAATCGGGAATAGGAAGTTTAAATCCAGGGTGAGCACCAATACTAAAAGGCATTTCAACGTTTGAATTATTTGCAATTTTATAAGTAATCTTCAGTTGATTGGTAATTTCAGTAAAGCTATAAATAATATAAAATTGGAATTCAAACGGATACTTTTCAAGTGTTTCGAAACTAGATTGTAATAAAAAAGTCAATGATTCTGCTGTTTTATTAATTAATTCAAATTCACAGTCACGGGCAAAACCATGTTGATTCATTTTATATAAAATTCCATCGATTGAAATTTTATTATTTTTCAATTTACCAACAATTGGAAAAAGCACTGGTGCTTGTCGGTTCCAAACTGCTGGATTTGCATTCCATATAAATTCAAATTGATTATCAAATTGCATAACAGATGCAAGTTCAGCTCCATTTTTATTTACAGAAATACTTAAAAATCGATTATTTATACTGAAAATTTGATTGTCCATAAAAAATATTGAAGACTTAAAACACCCATTTGAAATTAGAGTAAATGTCTTTTTTTTAATAATTACAACTTCAAAAATAAATGAATATGGGATATATTTGTTTGTAAAAATTAAAATAAATTTCAAATGTTAAAAATAAGCACATTATAAATTTATTCAGTATATTTTGAATTGTAAATTTACAAATTGTAGCGTTTTTATTAAAACCAATCAATTTGTATTTTAAGGTTTGTCAGGTGGTTAATTTTATTATATTTGCCCAATAGAAAATATTTAAACGATTAGACAAAATGGGAAAAGGCGATTTAAGAACAAAAAAAGGAAAAATGAAAAACAAAAGTTTTGGTAAATTACGTAGCAAAAGAGCGTTATCTGCTAAAAACAGAATTCATACAAAAGTAGCAGCGGCAGTAGCAGCTTAAGCTTATGCTTCGGTGGTGGAATTGGTAGACACGCCACCTTGAGGGGGTGGTGCTTGCAAAGGTGTGAGAGTTCGAATCTCTTCCGGAGTACAAAAAAATCAGCATTTTATAAATTAAATGCTGATTTTTTTTTATCCAATCTGTAATTTTTAAATTTTTTTTAAAAAAATCCCATTATTTGAAATTATTTTTTACTAAAATTGAAAACCAATAATTCTCAAAATGAATAGCAATTTAATTGATTCCATCAAAAATTTATCTAAAATAAACAATAAAAACATTGTTGATATTAGACATCATTTGCATGCTAATCCTGAACTTTCATTCCAAGAATTTGAAACCAGTAAATATGTAAAAATTGCTTTAGAAAAAATTGGAATTTCAAAAATTGAGCATAAAGCCAATACTGGTTTAGTTGCCTTAATTGAAGGAAAAAATCCTTCAATTAAAACCATTGCATTGCGAGCGGATATGGATGCATTGCCAATTAAAGAGCTTAATAATGTAGCTTATAAGTCTAAAAATGAAGGTGTAATGCACGCTTGCGGACATGACGTACACACTTCGTGTTTGCTTGGTGCTGCTCAAATACTTTTTAGTTTAAGAAATGAATTTGAAGGAACTATAAAATTGATTTTTCAACCTGGTGAAGAGAAATTACCCGGGGGGGCAAGCATTATGATAAAAGAAGGCGTTTTAAAAAATCCTGATGCAAGTGCAATTATTGGTCAACATGTAATGCCATTAATACCTGTTGGAAAAGTTGGTTTTAAAAGTGGTTTATACATGGCAAGCACCGATGAATTATATGTAAAAGTAATTGGCAAAGGTGGTCATGGTGCTATGCCACAATTAAATATTGATCCAGTTGTAATTGCCGCACAAATAATTATTTCGTTACAGCAAATTGTAAGCAGATTGAGTTCGCCAATTATTCCAAGTGTTTTATCGTTTGGGAAAGTGATAGCTAATGGAGCCACAAATGTAATTCCAAATGAAGTAACTATGGAAGGAACATTTAGAACCTTGGATGAAAAATGGAGATTAGAAGCTCACGATAAAATGGTGAAAATGGCCACCATGATTGCTGAAAGCATGGGAGGAAAATGTGAATTTGAAGTAAGAAAAGGTTATCCTTTTTTACATAACGATGAAGCTTTAACTGACAAAGCGAAGCAACATGCAATTCAATTTTTAGGAACTGAAAATGTTCTTGATTTAGATATTTGGATGGCTGCTGAAGATTTTGCTTATTACAGTCAAATTATTCCTGCTTGCTTTTACCGATTAGGCACTAGAAATGAAGCAAAAGGAATTGTTTCATCTGTTCATACACCTACGTTTGATATTGATGAAGATGCATTAGAAATTGGTAGTGGCTTAATGGCTTATTTAGCTATTTGTGAGTTAGCGTAAAACTAATTGAAATTTTTTTAATACTCCAATAAATCAATAAATCAATAAATCAACAAATCAATCAATATTGTTTTTTTATAAATAAATCTTTTATTCCGTCAAATTCTTTTCGAAAATAAAGTCCAATTCCTTGTGTTGTAATATTTCTATTAATAATTGGATCTATAGTAAATCTGTTGAAAACCCTGGCTTTAATATTTCCATTATTTGAAATATTATATTGAGCTAAAATATTGTTTTGCGAATTATCGGTGGCAAAACTTCCTTTTACTTCCAATTTATTATTTAACCATTTGGTTGAACCTGAAATAATAACACTTCTATTTCTAGTTGGATCAATTGCATTTTGCAAATCAAAATTCAAATCAAAATTCGGAATGTATTTATTTACAATATTACTTACCTGAGACGAGGCCAATTCCGATAATGTATTTACACCAATGTTATTATTAATTCCTCCAACATTTGAATTGTTATTAATAGCGCTAAATTTTCCAAAAACAATTAAACTAATTATTTGCTGAGTCATATTTTCAGGTTCTTTTCGTAAATTATTTACAGCTAAATTTAAATCCGAAATATTGCTACTATTCATTGAATTATCAATGTCTGGGAAGTTTAAATCAAACTTATAATCAGGTTGTATCAAAGTTCCACGAATGTTCATCAGTGCTTCTACATTTGTTTTTTGCTCGCTAGTGTTTGATGTAGAACCCTGATTATTAATACTTGAACCAGTAAGTTCACTCACAGTAGCTTTTGCCTTGTAAATGCCTAATATATTTAATTGAGCATTCAGTGGATCACCACTCCAATTAATGGTACTTTTTTGTAATATAAACTTTTTTGGAACAATATTTAAAGCAGTAAACACATAATCGCCTTCATTAACTATATATTCACCAAACATATTAAAAGCACCTTGTCTGGTTAATTCTAACTTGATATCACCTATGCCTTTTGCCCTTATTTTATCATCAGTTTGTTCATTAAATATTATTTGAACTTCAGCATTTGGTTTTGCCTTTATTAAGCAATTAATTGAAAATCCACTTAAACTTTGTTGCCTATTAATAATCATTTTATTAATGGTATCTTTTGAATAAAAATGCATCAAAGTTTCATCTTCTCCATCACTAACTCCAAATGGAGTGATTGCAACTTTAGTACCTTTTTCGGTTTCAGCTTCTATGTTTAAAGCTACATCATTTAACGGACCTTTTATCGTCATTTCTCCACTTCCAAATGCAATTCCATGATACAATGAATTGTCTTTGCTAGTGGTATTTAAAACCATTAAATTTTTGAAATTATTGATGTTTATATCAAAATCAAATCCATTGAAATTATGATGGTTGATGGTACCGCTAACTTTTGCTTTGTTATTATAAATATCGCTCATGTAAAAAGGCGTAATTTCAAATATATTTTTATTAAAATGAATGGTACTTGAGCAATGGTAAATGGTTTGTAGATAGTTTATTTTAGTTTTAAAATCATTTATTTGTAAATATCCATCTATATCTGGTTTATCTAATGTGCCACTAACTAAAGCTTTTAAACTTAATTCCCCATTATAAATTGTTATATACTCTTTTACAAAAGGCTGAAATGCAATAGCATTGGCATTATTTAAACTAATATTTGCATCAATTACATTTGTGTTTAAAAGCCAGTATCCGTTTGCTTTTAAATTATTTAGCTTTCCGTTTAAGGCACTTGCGTCAAAACTAAGTCTTTTGTTTTTATCATCGTAAGAACTTGTTAATTCAAAATCACCAATGGAATCATTGTCTAATTTCAAATTATTGATTCCAATATTTCCATTGATAATATTTTGACCTTGCAAATATTGATAGGTAATGTTTCCATTTGCTTTTCCATCAATATTTATATAAAGTTTAGGATATAATACATTGATATTATTAAGTTCAAAATCGGTTAATGAAAGCAATACATTTTTTTTGCCTGAATTCAAATCATACCCGCCATTTAATCCAATTAATTGGTTTGAATTACTTAATAATAATTGTTCTATTTTAATAGTTGAATCATAAAAATTTACAACTCCATTTGGATTTATATTCCAATTAGATTGGCTATAATTAATATTTGATTTGTTAAAGTTTAGCTTAATTAAATGAGGCGAAAAATCAACGGAGCTATTAATATTTGCATAAATAATGCTAGTCGTATCTTCTACTAAAACCTCCAAACTAGCTTTATTATTAGCAATATTGGTTTTTATAGCAAAGTCTTTTACAAGTATTGTATCATGTTGTGAAAGTTTTGATATTCCAAATAAAAACTGTGCGGTATTATTTGAATTAATCTCAGTTTTTAATGTTAATTCTGAAAAGTAGTACTGATTAATTCTTAACGATTCTAAAAATCCAAGTACTTCAATATTGTTTTTGGTATTACTAAAATTACCTTTTAGTTCCATTTGTTCAATGCCAATTTCAGGAAAAAATAAAGGTGAAAGCTTTTGTGTAGATTTTATATTTAAATAATAATCAAAGTTTTGATTGCTTATTTCTTTATTTTTGTAAGGAGTTAAATATGCTGGAATAATTTTACAAAACATATTATTAAAACATTTTTGCAAATTCATCAAGTTATATTCTCCGTTGATATTTGCGTTTAAAAAATCGCTTTTAAAAATTAGCTTTCTGTTTGCAGTTCCAGCATTACATGATTTGATACTTATTTCATCAAAAACAAATTCTACATTATTGTATTCAATATTGGTTTTGGTAATTTTAATATCACCGCTGTTTTTATCTATGTTTTTAACAGAAAAATCTCCGTTAATTTGGGTAGAAACAATCAAGTCTTTATCGTATAAATTTAAAGTTTTAAGTTTTACACGATTTAAATTTGCTTCAAATAAAAACGTTGGTATTTTTTTATTTAAATCAACCTTGCCAACCAAACTTAAACCAATATTTTCATCATTAATATGAAGTTTACCATTGAAATACTTCCTATCAAAATCACCCGTTAATTCAATATTTTTATAGTTATAACCATGATAGGTAAAGTTTTGAATATTGCTACTTGCTGTTGCCTTTAACGTTTTTATATCAAAACCTTTTCCGTTTAATTCACTTGTTAAACTTAAGATTCCAAACTGCTTGGTATCATTTAAAAGTTCTCCCAAGTTAAAGTCTGTAACAGCTAATTTTCCCGAATAAATTGATTGCAAAGCATTATCAGTCAATTTCATGTTTAAATCGGAACTAATATTTCCAAATGGCGTTTCTAATTTACCATATGCCACAAAATCGTTAAAAAAACCAGTATAACTTCCTTTAAATTTTAATATGCCAAATCGCTCTAATTCTTTTGGCAATTGCATTCCCGCTAATTTATCTAATTCTTTCTTTACCGATGTAGCTGAATCCGCAAAAATTTCAATAAATGTTTGGTCAATATTTGGCAAACCATTCATGCTCGCACGACCATGAAATTGGGTATGATTTGCATATTTCAAATGTGCATCTTTTAAGTCTAAATTATCAATGGTGCCTTTTAATTTTGCGGTTATTACTGCATCGTAATCATACTGATTAAGCATTGGTGCAAAAAAAGCAATGTCTGAAATATGAATATAGCTTTGTTTTAAATTTGCGGATAGTTTAACATTACTAATAAAATTGTTTGCTAAACTATCGTAGTTTTCAAACTTCATACAAGCGTAATCTTTTATTTTACTTTTATTTAATTGCAAATCGAGGTTTGCAAACTCCATAATAGTTGGGGAAATGATGGCTTTGCAAGCCATTTTTTTGATTTGCAAACCACATTTTTCAAAACCTGTTAAATCTTTTAAGAAAAAATGCAAGGAGTCTTCTATGATTTTAAAATGACTCGCGTTAATATTTATTCCGTAAAAATCTTGGTCAAATGGATTAAAACCTGCCTGATCCCATTGAACAGTTGAGTCTATTATTTTAAATCTACAATTTGTACCTGTAACTTCATCAAAAATTAGTTTAAATTTTTGAGCATTTGGGTCAGGTGGTATGGTATCGTTTTTATCAAAAATGTTAAATAATACATCAATATTAAATGTTTTATCGGGGTAAGTAATTACTTTACACATCCCGCCATCTATATTTACTTTTGAAAGTATAAATTTTGATGAATCAATTTCAATTCCTCCTATATCAAATTGTAAATTCTTTACATAAAATAAAGTATCTTGTTTTTGGTCGCCCCAATAAATATGATCTAAACTAAATTTTGTCCAACCATCATAATTAATTCTGCCAATATTTATTTCACATTTAAAAGCTTTACTTAAATAAGAATCAGCTTTTTGAATTATAAAATTTTGGAAATTTGAACTATTGAAAATCAAATATCCAAGCAGTAATAAGGCAAAGAAAATGCCCAACAAGGTGTATGATATTTTAATTAGTAGTTTTTTCAATGTAGTTTCGCCAAATATAAATAAATATTTTAAACTGAATATATTCAAATATTCAATTTTTTGAACCAAAAAATGTCGTTAACCAATATTACTATACTTGCCATAGAATCTAGCTGCGATGATACAGCTGTTTCAATTATAAAAAACTGTAAAATTTTAAGCAATAAAGTTGCAGGTCAAAAAGTACATGAACTTTATGGCGGAGTAGTTCCTGAATTAGCCAGCAGAGCGCATCAAGCTAATATTGTTCCTGTGTTAGACGTAGCTTTAAAAACTGCAAATGTTCAATTATCTGAATTAAATGCCATTGCATTTACTCAAAATCCAGGCTTAATTGGCTCTTTAATGGTAGGCTGTAGTTTTGCCAAATCATTGGCTCAAAGTTTAAATATTCCATTGATTGCAGTCAATCATATGCAAGCGCATGTGTTGGCACATTTCATTGATGAACCCAAACCTTCTTTTCCATTTTTATGCTTAACAGTAAGTGGCGGACATACTCAAATTGCTGTTTTTTCTAATTATTTTGAAAGTAAAATAATTGGAAAAACCATAGATGATGCTGCCGGAGAGGCTTTTGATAAAGCTGCTAAAATGTTGAATTTACCCTATCCTGGCGGACCTTTAATTGATGAATACGCTAAAAATGGTCAGGTTGAATTTCAATTTGCCAAACCTCATATTCCAGATTTAGATTATAGTTTTAGTGGTTTAAAAACTTCTTTTCTTTATTTTTTGAAAAAAGAAATGCTAAAAAACGACAATTTTATTATAGAAAACAGAGATGATTTATGTGCTTCCATTCAACATAGCATTGTTTCGCATTTAATGAAAAAACTTTTGCTGGCAAGCAAACAAACAGGAATAAAAAACATTGCATTGGCAGGTGGAGTTTCTGCAAATAGTTATCTTAGAAATGAAATAGAAACCCAAGGTGAAAAACTAGGTTGGAACACTTTTATACCTGCTTTTGAATACTGCACAGATAATGCTGCAATGATTGCCATGACTGCCCATTATAAATTTCTGAATAATGAATTTGTAGATTTATCGGTAGCGCCTAGTTCAAGGTGAATTTAAAACTAAAAAAGGGCAAATAACGAAAGTTATTTGCCCTTTTTTGCTATTGAATAATACTTTTTATTTAGCGTAATTAACCGCTCTTCTCTCTCTGATTACAGTTACTTTAATCTGACCTGGATAAGTCATTTCAGTTTGAATTCTATTTGATAATTGTAATGAAATCATTTCTGACTCTTCATCTGTTACTTTTTCACTTTCTACCATCACACGTAACTC
>CANGPW010000053.1 GCA_947456185.1 Bacteroidota bacterium
AGGTATTTTAACCATTGCTGAAAAATGGGAAAAACATTTAAAATCTTCTGTTTCTTATTTAACAATGGATTATTTGCAAAATAAATTTCCCATTGCTTTGCAAAATGAAAATGTTTTTATCAATGGAAGCATTTGTCCGAATGAAGTTTTAATCAATGAAATTTTAAACCTTCAAATGGGACAAGCTTTATACAAAAATGAAGTGATGCTTGCCTTTAAAAGTGCCCTTGCGGTTGATTTTAAAAATATTGCTACGCAATTTGAATTGATAGAATCGAAAGCAGAAAACTTTATTCATATCAAATTCAGTTACGATATTTTTTCACTGAACGGACAAGCCATAGAAGAAGATTTTACGTTTTTAACTGCTGGTAGAAAATCACAACCCATTTCAAATACCAATCAAGTGATTCATCCTGAAAATGTATTTTTGGAAGAAGGTGCCATAGTGGAATGTAGTATTTTAAATGCTACTGCTGGCCCAATATATATTGCCAAGGATGCCGAAGTAATGGAAGGTTGTAAAATACGTGGGCCGTTTTCATTAGGCGATCATGCTGGCTTAAAAATGGATGCTAAAATTTATGGCCCAACTACTGTTGGTCCACATTGTAAAGTAGGTGGCGAGGTAAATAATGCTGTATTTTTTGCTTATAGCAATAAAGGTCACGATGGATTTGTGGGCAATGCAGTAATAGGAGAGTGGGTAAATATGGGCGCTGACACTAATAATTCCAACTTAAAAAACACCTATGACGAAGTAAAATTGTGGAGTTACGACAGACAAAAATTTGAAAAAACCGGATTAACTTTTTGTGGTTTAATTATGGCAGATCACGCTAAATGTGGCATCAATACTATGTTTAATACAGGAACTGTAGTAGGAGTGGGAGCTAATATTTTTGGTGCTGGATTCCCTCGTAACTTCATTCCCGATTTTGCGTGGGGTGGCGCACAAGGTTTTGAAACTTTTGTAATTAATAAATTCTTCAAAACTGCGGAAGCAGTTTATAAACGTAGAAGTTTGGAACTAACCGAAGTCGATAAAAATATTTTGACTTTTGTATATAACGAAACCAAACAGCATCGCTTTTGGGAAAGTAAGTAGCCACAGATTAATTTTTGGAAACTTTAGCAAAGTTTAAACTTTGACAAAGTTATATAAGGGAAAATTTTACTAACGATGTTGGCATCCTTAGCCAACATCAAATTATGACTGAAATTTTGATTTACTTCTACGTATAATTAAAATAAGTGGAAGTAAACCAAAAATTATATGCAAAAATGAAAGTTTGAATTTTCCGTATGTTAAGTAACTAACATAAACAAAAATAGCATTGACGATTATTGTTACTATTATTATTTTTAAGATATTTTGTTTACTCATTGTACAATATTAGACTTTATTATTTACAATTAAATTAAAAAATTTCTGTTATTAGCATTCTAGTCAACATTTTATAAAATCCCCTCCGAGTCCTTTGCGTAAATCTTTGTGCCCTTTGCGGTTAATTTTCTGTGCAATCTGTGGCTAATTTCTCTGCGTCCTTCGCGAAAATCTTTGCGCTCCTTGCGGTTAATTTTTCTATCTAATCTGTGCATTCTTTGGATAACACTAAATCACATTCACTTCAGGAATAATTGTTACTCCAAATTTTTCAAAAACAGATTCTTGTATCTGCATGGCTAGTTTCCAAATTTCGTTTCCAGTAGCATTTCCATAATTTACCAAAACTAATGCTTGGTCTTTATGAGAACCAGTATTTCCAACTACTTTACCTTTCCATCCACATTGTTCTATCAACCAACCTGCGGCTAATTTGGTATTTGTTTCGCTGGTTTTATACCCAACTAAAGCAGGAAACTTTTCTTTTAAACTCAAAAATTCTTCGGTTGGTATTTCAGGATTTTTGAAAAAACTTCCTGCATTTCCCAATACTTTTGGATTCGGTAATTTTGATTCACGAATAGAAATTACGGCATCACTTACATTTTTTATGGTGGGATTTTCTATGTTTTTACTGCGCAATACATCTTGAATGGCACCGTAAGAAACATTTACTTTGGCTTGTTTTAATAATTTAAAAGTAACCGATGAAATGATGTATTTACCTTTGGCTTCGTGTTTAAAAATACTTTCTCTGTAGCCAAATTTACATTCAGCATTCGAAAATATTTTTTGCTCATTGGTTTCAATATCGTAAGCTTCTACTTCATAGCAAGTATCTTTTATTTCTACTCCATACGCACCAATATTTTGCATGGGTGCAGCACCCACACAACCAGGAATAAGTGAAAGATTTTCTATTCCAGCATAATTATTATTTACACAAAACAACACAAACTGATGCCAAGCTTCGCCTGCCATGGCTTTGATATAAACATGTTCAGCATCTTCATTTACTTTTTCAATACCTAAAATAGCCATTTTTAAAACCAAGCCATCGTAGTTTTTGGTCAATAAAATATTACTTCCACCACCAATTACTAACGTATGTCGGTTCACTAAATCAAAGGTTTCAATAATAAATTCCAAGCCTTCTATTGAGTTTATTTCAATAAAATCAGCTGCATTTACATCAATGCCAAATGTATTATAAGGTTTAAGTGATATTTTGGTTTTTACAATCATTTAAAGCAAAGGAAATTTTATTTTTTTAAGGAACAAATTTTACCGAAAAAATAAATAATTTATCTGCGAAATTCTGCGCTATCAGCGGGAAATTATTTATGAAACTATTAAGGAAACTTCGGAAATTTACTGAAATCTGGTTTGCGTTTTTCTAAGAAAGAGTTTTTGCCTTCTTTGGCTTCATCGCTCATGTAATATAAAAGTGTAGCGTTTCCTGCTAATTCTTGAATTCCAGCTTGGCCATCTAATTCCGCATTGAAACTGGCTTTGATCATTCGCAATGCAACTGGACTTTTTTCTATCATTTTCTGACACCATTTTATGGTTTCATCTTCCAATATTTCTAATGGAACTACCTTGTTTACTAAGCCCATGTCTAATGCTTCTTGTGCATTGTATTGATCACATAAAAACCAAATTTCTCTTGCTTTCTTTTGTCCAACTACTCTTGCTAAATAACCAGCACCAAATCCACCATCAAAACTTCCAACTTTTGGTCCAGTTTGACCAAATTTTGCATTTTCAGCTGCAATAGAAATATCGCAAATTACATGCAATACATGTCCACCACCAATGGCATAACCTGCTACCATGGCCACTACTGGTTTTGGAATTCTACGAATTTGCATTTGTAAATCCAACACGTTTAAACGAGGAATTCCATCATCACCTACGTATCCACCATGTCCACGCACACTTTGATCGCCACCACTGCAAAAAGCTTTTCCGCCTTCGCCAGTTAAAATCACTACGCGCACATCCGTATTTTGACGAGCCAATTCCATTGCTTCACTCATTTCTTGCACCGTTAAAGGTGTAAATGCATTGTGAACATGTGGTCGGTTAATGCTTATTTTGGCAATACCTTCATAGTATTGAAACAAAATTTCTTTGTATTCTTTAAGTGTAGTCCAGTTATATTTACTTGTCATATATTTTTATTTATTTAAATTTTCTTGAATCTTGTTACTTACTTATTGACTCCTTCGACAAACTCAGGAAGACAACTTTGTCTATTGCCTATGGTCTATCGTCCATCGACTATAATTCTATCTTTTTAAAAGCCTTAAAAATAGCAGCACTTTTATCCATATCAAAACTTAACTCAATTATTTTTGCTTGTTCCGAAACATCATAAAATGTTGCTAATGCATTTGCAAACTCATCATTGTTTTTACAAATAGCATAACTTAATCCATTTTCATCCGCTAAATTTTTTGCAGTTACATGATGTTTGGTCAAGAAAAATTCTTCTAATTCAGGTTGAGTATTTGGTCCATCAATTAAATTAAATATACCACCACCATGATTATTTAGCAAAATAATGCGCAAATTGTTTGGAACAAAATTATTCCAAAATGCATTTCTATCATAAAAAAAAGCTAAATCACCTGTTATTAAAGTTACAATTTCATTGGTCATGTTAGCTGCGCCAATGGCTGTAGACGTGCAACCATCAATGCCACTTGTTCCCCTATTGCAAAATGCAGTAATATTTTTTTCAGGCAAACCCAAATAACTTACATAACGAATGGCAGTGCTATTTGCAATTTGTAATTGGCTATTTTCAGGTAAATTTTTCAACACAAAATTTACTGTTGCTAATTCGTTGAATTCAACATTGTTTTGATTAATAAATTCAGCTATTTTTCTTTGTGATTTCAGTTCCATTAATCCCAAATATTCAGCATAAGTGGAACTTGAAAATTTAGCGTTTACTATACTTTTTAATACCTCATTATTATTGCCATAAATGTATTCAGTAACGTTATTATAAGTATCCACCAAGGTTTCATCTTGTTGAATTCTAAAATGATATTTTGGTTTTTGTTTCTTTAACCAAAGTTTCAAAGCCTTTGATAATACTGGTCCTCCCAAACTAATAATAAAATCAGGTTCTAAAACTTGTAAAGTTTCAATATTGGCTTGCGAAACTAAAAAATCGAAATGCTTCAACACTGAACTTTCATGTTGGTTTGAAACTACATCAGCTAAAATTGCAAAATCTTTTTTTGCTAATTCTTTTAAAGTTGCTAATAGTTCTTGATTAGGTAAATTTTGTCCAATTATAATCACCCGTTTCTGAGTTTGTTTCAGCGCATCAATAATATTTTTATTATCAAAATAGCTAAAAATATTTAAAGGTTTTTCAAGATTTTCGATTACAATTTCTTCCTCCAAATTTTCGTACAACGGTTCCACCAAAGGCACATTGATATGAACGGGTCCCATTACTGGAAAAATTGATTTATTTAAAAAAGTGCGAAGTTCGGAGTGCGAAGTGCGAAGTATCGAATCAAAATTCAAACTCCCTCTAACATGATTTCCAAAAACATTTACTTGGTTAATCATTTGACCGTCTTGTTGATTTAGCAACTCCAAAGGTCTATCAGCTGTTAAAATCACTAAAGGAATTTTTTGGTAAAATGCTTCCGCAATGGCAGGATAAAAATTCAATGCAGCAGTGCCACTTGTACAAATTAAAGCCACAGGTTTTTGTAATTGTTGCGCCATTCCTAATGCAAAATATGCAGCGCTTCGCTCATCAATGATGCTATAAGTTTTAATGTTTTTGTTTCTATTAAAAGCAAAAACCAAAGGCGCAGAACGTGAACCTGGACAAATAACTGCATGCTCAATTCCAAATTGGCTACAAATTTCCGCTAATATTTTTACGTGATTATTCAAATGCGTTGCAAAGTAATACCAATTGTATTTATATTTACAATAGCTAATTTAAATTACAATGGTAAATGCTGCATGGCAGCAAAATAAATATTTGTAATGTTGTTGAATGTTTTTGTAAATAATTTTTCAATGATATTATTTCAATATAAAAATATATTCGCACTAAAATAAAGACAATAATTTATAATGAAAATACTTTGTGTTGGACGAAATTACATTGAACATGCTAAAGAATTAGGAAATGCTGTTCCTGAAAATCCAGTAATATTTAGCAAACCTGATACAGCTTTGCTTAAAAATGGTGAACCGTTTTACATTCCTAGTTTTAGTAACGATGTGCATCATGAAATAGAATTGGTAATAAAAATAAATAAAGTGGGCAAAAAAATTCAGGAAAAATTTGCTAGAAATTATTTTTCGGAGATTGGCTTAGGAATTGATTTTACCGCTCGCGACAAACAAAATGAATTAAAAGCAAAAGGGTTGCCCTGGGAATTAGCCAAAGCTTTTGATGGATCGGCACCAATTGGAAATTTTATAAATATTGAAAACATTGATTTGAAAAATATTGATTTCAGCCTGCAAAAAAATGGACAATTGGTTCAACAAGGTAATACTTCACAAATGATATTTTCTTTTGAACAAATAGTTAGTTTTGTTTCTCAATATTTTACTTTAAAAGTGGGTGATTTAATTTATACAGGAACACCAGCTGGAGTTAGTCAGGTAAACATTGGCGATCATTTAGAAGGATTTATTGGGAATGAATCAATGTTGATTTGTGAGGTAAAATAAAAGGTATAATATTATTTCATTTTATCTAATTATTGAATGAAGTTTTAAATAATATGTTTTCTATGTATCTATGTGGTTCAATTTTTTTTATATGGTAAAATGGAAATTAGGTTTATTGTTTGTTTTCATAATTATTTTGTTTGAAACAAACGCACAAAATTACCCGCAAAATTATTTCAGATATCCTTTAGATTCTTTACCAAACTTGGTTTCGCCTTTTGGAGGCCTGCGTGATAATCATTTTCACAGTGGCATGGATTTGCGCACAAATCAGCAAGAAGGATTACCGGTTTTTGCCAGTGCCGATGGATATATTTCTCGTATAAAAATTCAAAGTATTGGATATGGAAAAGCCATTTATATTGACCATCCAAATGGTTATACTACTGTTTATGGGCATTTACAAAAATACTCAGGAAAAATTGCAGAATGGATTCATAATTATCAATATAATAATCAAACATTTGAGTTTGATTATATTTTTGAAAAACCAATTTTATTGGTAAAAAAAGGTGATACAATTGGCTTAAGTGGAAACAGTGGTGGCAGTTCGGGTCCACATGTTCACTTTGAAATTAGAAATACAAAATCAGAAAAAATTATCAATCCAACTTTATTTGGAATTATTCCCTTTGATACGATTAATCCAACTATCAAAAAAGTATTTATTTATAAGTTTGTAAGTGATGGATTATTGTTAAAAAAAGAATTTAAAATAGACCATTCGCAAATGATTAAGCTGAATGAAAATGAATTTATTTATAAAACACCCATTGAATTAGATGCAGATATATATGGTTTTGGAATAGAAACTTACGATTATATTCATAACTTGGATGAAGAAAAAGGGATTTATGAATACAGTTTAAAACATAAAGGAAAGCTTGTTTTTAAGCACACATTGAATCAGTTTGCTTTTAATGAAAGTAAATACATCAATGCTCACATTGATTTCCCCTTTTATAAAACTGAAAAGATTCGAATTCAAAAATGTTTTATTGATGATGGAAATGAATTTTCTACTTATGAAACTAATAAAGAAAAAGGCAGGATTTATTTACCCGAAAAATCGATAGATACACTCAAATTTGAGGTAATTGACAATAATAAAAATTCCTTTGTTTTGTATTTACCCATTAAAGTTTTAAATAAAAAAACAGATATTCAAAAAGTAAATTATTTAAAGAGTTTAAAAGGAGAAAAAGCATTTTATCCATTGACAAAGAATACCATAAAAACCAAAGATTTTTCATTTGAATTGGAAGAAAAATCAATTTACGATACAGTGTATTATAAATTTGATATTTTACCAAAACCCCTGAATGCATTCAGTAAAACATATAAAATATTTAACCCAACTGCGCCCATTCACAAAGCAGCTGATATTTCAATAAAACCTACAAGGGTTAATAGTGATTTGGAAAGCAAATTATTACTTGCCTATTATTTTACAGATGGAAAAAATTATAGAAGTGCCGGTGGAAATTTTGAAAATGGATTAGTTATAGGAAAAGCTAATAATTTTGGGCATTATTTTGTAACAATTGACACCATTGCGCCTACTATTAAACAAATATTTTTAAATACGGAAGAAGCCATCAATGATAGTTTACATTATTATTTTGAAATAAAAGATAATTTTAGTGGAATTGGAAAATATGAAGGATTTTTAAATAACGAATGGATTTTATTGGATTTTGATGCCAAAAGCAATCTTTTAACTTACCATTTTGACGAAGTTTGGAAAAAACAAGTTATTGATAATAAAGACAGTAAATTAAATAATACAGCTATAAAAAAACCAGAAGTACTTATTCGTGTTACAGATAAAAAAGGAAATGTGGCAGAAAAATCATTTGAAATGCCAATTACTTTCTAATTATTTTAACAAATTTAAACCAAAACTAACTACAAAAATGATTACACTTAAAGAAGGTGATAAAGCACCAGCATTTTCAAGCACCAACGAAAAAGGAGAAGCAGTTTCATTAGCAGATTTTAAAAACAAAAATTTGGTTTTGTATTTTTATCCAAAAGATTCAACACCTGGCTGTACTGCCGAAGCATGTGATTTAAGAGACAATTACCCTGTTTTTAAAGAGCAAGGTTACGAAATTTTAGGCGTTAGTCCTGACAGTGCGGCTTCACATATTAAGTTCATTTCAAAATACGAATTACCATTTAGTTTATTAGTAGATAATGATCATTCAGTTGCTGAATCATTTGGTGCTTGGGGTGAAAAAAGTATGTATGGAAAAAAATATATGGGTATTTTAAGAAGCACTTTTGTAATAAATAAGCAAGGTATTATTGAAAAAATTATAGAAAAGGTAGATACTAAAGCTCATTCCAAACAATTGATTTAGTTTAAAATAAATGAATAAATAATAATGTTTAAAAAAAATAATTAAAAAGTTACTTGTATTGTTAAAAATTTCAAATACTTTCACTTCAAATTTAATTCAACATTATGCCTACCCAATTTATAAGTAAAATGAATAAAACCGAAGCTGGTTTTCATATTTTAATGATTTTATCAAAAGCTGATGGTAGAATAGAAACATCTGAAAGTGATGTATTATTTGAGTTTTTAGAAAAAAACTTTTATGAACCAGTTGACGTAATCAAAGAACAAGCATTTTTGATGGCTTACCCTTTAGAAACAGTTATGGATCATTTTCTAGAAACTGCAGAACATTTTTTTAAAATTTCTAATGCAGTAGAAAGAAATAAACTAATTCAGTTTGCCATGAAGATATGCATGGCTGATGAAAAAATGGAAATTCAAGAAAATAAATTTATCAATGCATTATATGATGCTTGGGGTTTAGAATAAATTTTCAAATGATATTTTTAAAAATATAAAATCGCTTTTTTAGCGATTTTTTTTATGCATAACTGTTTGATTTTATTTGACTTCAAAATAAAACAATATTTTTTTTGAATAATACTTGTATTAGTAAATAAGAAAATTATATTTGCACCCCCTTTAAACGGGAAAAGTCCCAAGCGGCATTGTCTGATGGTTAATTTTTCGATTCAACCCGCTCAGCAAATTGTATTTTATATTCTTTGTTAAAATATTTTTTGTTGCGCATTTGTTTTGCTCGATTATTCATCTACCTTTGCAGCCCTTAAAAAAAGGTTTATAAGTATTTAATTAATATGCCAACTATACAACAGCTTATTAGAAAAGGTCGTACCGATGTGGTTTTTAAAAGTAAATCACCAGCACTTGACAACTGTCCTCAACGCAGAGGTGTTTGTACCCGTGTTTACACTACTACGCCAAAAAAACCAAATTCAGCGATGCGTAAAGTTGCTCGTGTTCGTTTAACTAACGGAAATGAAGTTAACGCATACATTCCTGGAGAAGGTCACAATTTACAAGAACATTCAATTGTTTTAGTACGTGGTGGTCGTGTAAAAGATTTACCGGGTGTAAGATATCACATTGTTCGTGGTGCATTGGATACCGCAGGTGTTGAAGGAAGAACACAACAAAGATCTAAATATGGAACTAAACGTCCTAAACCAGGAGCAGCTCCTGCAGCAGACGCCAAAGGCAAAAAGAAGAAATAATTTAGTAGCTAGATAAGCGATAGATTACAATGAGAAAATCAAAACCTAAAAAACGCATTTTAACACCTGATCCAAAGTTTAATGATACTTTGGTTACAAGGTTTGTAAATAATATGATGTGGAGCGGAAAGAAGAATACTTCTTTTACCATATTTTATGATGCATTAGATAAAGTAGAAGCAAAATTGCAAGAACGCGGAATCGATGTATGGAAAAAAGCATTAAACAACATCATGCCTTCTGTTGAGGTAAAAGCAAGAAGAGTTGGAGGGTCTACCTTTCAAATTCCAATTGAAGTACCTGCCGACAGAAAAGTAGCTGTTGGAATGAAATGGTTAATTTTATATGCCCGTAGACGTAGTGAAAAATCTATGTCAGATAAATTGGCTGCTGAAATTATCGCTGCTTCAAAAAACGAAGGTGCATCAGTTAAGAAAAGAGAAGATACGCATAAAATGGCTGACGCTAATAAAGCATTCTCTCATTTTAAGTTATCATAAATAATTAAACAAGAGTAAATATAATGTCTCGCGACTTAAAATATACAAGAAACATAGGAATTGCAGCTCATATTGATGCGGGTAAAACCACTACAACTGAGCGTATTTTGTACTATTCTGGAGTAAACCATAAAATTGGTGAAGTTCATGATGGTGCTGCTACTATGGACTGGATGGTTCAAGAACAAGAAAGAGGTATAACAATTACTTCTGCTGCTACTACCGTTTTTTGGAAGTACCGTGATCAACAATACCATATCAATATTATTGATACTCCTGGTCACGTTGATTTTACTGTAGAAGTTAATCGTTCTTTACGTGTTTTGGATGGTTTAGTATTTTTATTTAGTGCTGTTGATGGTGTTGAACCTCAATCTGAAACTAACTGGAGACTAGCAAATAATTACAATGTAGCCCGTATCGGTTTTGTTAATAAAATGGATAGAGCTGGTGCAGATTTCTTAATGGTTGTGAAACAAGTTCGCGATATGTTAGGAAGTAATGCAGTTCCTTTACAATTACCAATTGGTGCAGAAGACAATTTCACTGGAGTTATTGATTTAATCAATTTCAGAGGAATGGTATGGAATGAGCACGATAAAGGTATGACTTACAAAGAAGTTCCGATTCCAGCAGATATGATGGATGAGGCTTTAGAGTGGAGAGAAAAATTATTAGAAGCAGTTTCAGAATATGACGATAATTTATTAGTTAAATTCTTTGATGATCCTTCTTCAATCTCTGAAAGAGAAATATTAGATGCCTTGCGTAAAGCTTGTTTGGACATGAAAATTGTACCTATGGTATGTGGTTCTTCATTCAAAAACAAAGGTGTTCAAACAATGTTGGATTTAGTAATGGAATTGATGCCAAGTCCAATGGATAGAAAAGAAGTAGTTGGAACTAATCCTGATACTGGTGCTGAGGAAACTCGTAAACCAGATTACAACGAACCTTTTGCAGCATTAGCTTTTAAAATTGCAACAGATCCTTTTGTTGGTAGATTAGCATTCATGAGAGCATATTCAGGTAAATTAGATGCTGGTTCTTATGTACTAAATAACAGAAGTGGAAATAAAGAACGTATTTCACGTATTTTCCAAATGCATGCTAACAAGCAAAATCCAATTGAAAGTTTAGGTGCTGGAGATATTGGAGCTGCAGTTGGATTTAAAGATATAAAAACTGGTGATACACTTAGTGATGAAAAATTCCCAATAGTATTAGAATCTATGAATTTCCCTGAACCAGTGATTGGTTTAGCGGTTGAACCAAAAACTCAAACAGATTCTGATAAATTAGGTATGTCATTAGCTAAATTAGCTGAAGAAGATCCTACATTCCGTGTTAAAACAGATGAAGATTCTGGACAAACAATTATTTCTGGAATGGGAGAATTGCATTTAGAAATTATAGTTGATAGATTAAGACGTGAATTTAAAGTTGAAGTTAACCAAGGTGCTCCACAAGTTTCATATAAAGAAACTATAACAGTGCCAGTTACTCACAGAGAATCTTATAAAAAACAATCAGGTGGTAGAGGTAAATTTGCAGATATTCAATTTGAGTTAATTCCTGGAGATCCAGAAAAATCAGGTTTAGAATTTGTAAACGAAATTGTAGGTGGATCAATTCCGAAAGAATTTATCCCTTCTGTTGAAAAAGGTTTTAAAGCAGCAATGAATAATGGTGTTTTAGCTGGCTTCGCAGTAGAAAGTTTAAAAGTTAGATTATTTGATGGATCATTCCACGCAGTGGATTCAGATTCAATGAGTTTTGAACTTTGTGCTAAAATTGCTTTTAAGGAAGCATCTAGAAAAGCAAAACCTGTATTACTTGAACCAATCATGAAATTAGAAGTTTTGACCCCAGAAGAAAATATGGGTGATATAATAGGTGATTTAAATAGAAGACGTGGACAATTAGAAGGAATGGATAGTAGAGCAGGAGCACAAGTTGTAAGAGCAAAAGTACCTTTAGCAGAAATGTTTGGGTATGTTACTCAACTTAGAACCTTATCTTCTGGACGTGCATCATCTACAATGGAATTTAGTCACTTCGCTGAAGCTCCTAGAAATGTTCAAGAAGAAGTATTAGCAAAAGTTAACGGAAAAGCATAAGCTTAATAATATAATAATTGTGAGCCAAAAAATAAGAATTAAGTTAAAAAGTTTCGATTACAATCTAGTTGACAAGTCAGCAGAAAAAATCGTTAAAACTGTAAAAAGCACTGGTGCTATTGTAAGTGGTCCAATACCTCTTCCAACACAAAAGAAAATTTATACAGTATTACGTTCGCCTCACGTAAACAAAAAGGCAAGAGAACAATTTCAATTATGTTCATACAAACGCATACTTGATATTTATAGTAGCACTGCTAAAACAGTAGATGCTCTTATGAAACTTGAGTTGCCAAGTGGTGTTGATGTTGAAATTAAAGTTTGATCAATTATTAAAAGAAATTTAGACAGATAGATTATGTCAGGATTGATAGGAAGAAAAGTAGGTATGACTAGCGTATTTAACCAAGATGGTAAGCAAATGGCTTGCACCGTGGTTGAAGTAGGGCCAAACGTTGTTACTCAGGTTAAAACTGTGGAAACTGATGGTTACAATGCTATTCAATTAGCGTATGGTGATGCAAAAGAAAAAAACACACCCGCTGCACTAAAAGGAATATTTAAGAAAGCAAATACAACTGCTAAAAGAAAAATCGTTGAATTTAAAGGATTTGAAGTTCCTTTAACCTTAGGTGATGTTTTGATGGCTGATTTATTTGAAGTTGGAGAGTATGTAGATGTTGTTGGTACTTCAAAAGGTAAAGGTTTTCAAGGTGTTGTTAAAAGACATGGATTTGCTGGTGTTGGAATGGCTACTCACGGTCAACATGATCGTCAAAGAGCTCCAGGTTCAATTGGTGCATCTTCAGATCCTTCTAAAGTATTCAAAGGAATGAGAATGGCCGGTAGAATGGGTGGAGTTAGAGTGAAGAAAACAAATCTTCAAATTTTAAAAGTGTTGAAAGAGCAGAATCTTTTGGTAATTAAAGGATCAATTCCTGGTGCTAAAGGTTCATTTATATTATTGGAGAAATAAGAAGGATGGAATTAGCAATATTAAATACACAGGGCGCTGATACTGGTCGTAAAGTAGTTTTAAGCCAAGAAGTTTTTGGAATAGAACCTAACGATCATGCAATATATTTAGACATTAAACAATTTTTAGCTAACCAACGTCAAGGAACACATTCAGCTTTAGAAAAAAGTCAGATTAGTGGTTCAACTAAAAAACTTCATCGTCAAAAAGGTACAGGTGGTTCTCGTAAGGGAAGTATTAAATCTGGAACTAGAGTAGGTGGTGCACGTATTTTTGGACCAAGACCTAGAGATTACAGTTTTAAATTAAATAAAAAATTGAAACAATTAGCTAGAATGTCGGCATTTGCTTACAAAGCTAAAGATAACAATATTACAGTTTTAGAGAATTTTACTTTTGATTCTGCTAATACAAAAAATTATATCAATATTTTAAGTAACCTTCAATTGAGTAATGCTAAAACATTATTGATTATGGCTGATTACAATGATTTTATTTATAAATCAAGTCGTAATTTACCAAGAACTAAGGTTGTTACTGTTTCTGATGTAAACACTTATGAAATTTTGGATGCTCAAAAAGTAATTTTAATTGAAAATTCTTTAGGAGTTATTGATAACCTTTTTAATAAAATTAAGTAATGGGTATTCTTAAAAAGCCACTTATCACTGAAAAATTTAATCGCTTAAGCGAAAAATTCAATCAGTTTGCTTTTATCGTAGAGAAAAAAGCATCAAAACCTGAAATTATTAGTGAAATTGAAAAAATATATAGTGTAAACGTAACAGGTATTAGTACTATGGTTTATGCTGGTAAAGTAAAATCAAGATCAACTAAACGCGGTCAGTTTACTGGCAAAAGAACAGCTTTTAAAAAGGCTATTGTTACACTTAAAGAAGATCAAAAAATTGACTTCTTCCAAAACGTTTAATAAACAAAATGGGAATTAGAAAATTTAACCCGATAACTCCAGGCACACGTTTTAAGTCTGCTAATACTTTTGAGGAATTAACAGCCTCAAAACCAGAAAAATCTTTAACATTTCCGTTAACTAAATCTGGTGGTAGAAATAATACTGGAAAAATGACAATTCGCTACGTTGGTGGTGGTCATAAAAGAAAATATAGACTTATAGATTTCAAAAGATCTAAAGTTGGAACGGCAAATGTTTTAACAATTGAGTATGATCCAAATCGTTCTGCTCGTATTGCATTAATTCAATATGCAGATGGTGAAAAAAGTTATATTTTATCACCAAAAAATTTACAAGTTGGACAAGTAGTTCAAAGTGGAGCAGGTTCACCTCCAGAAATTGGTAATACATTGCCTATTTCTGAAATACCTTTAGGTTCTTTAATTCATAATATTGAATTATTACCAGGTAAAGGTGGTAAATTAGTTCGTTCTGCAGGTTCTTTTGCTCAATTATTAAACAGAGATGGACGTTATGCTACTGTAAAATTAGCATCAAGTGAAACGCGTATGATTTTAGTGGCTTGTTCTGCTACAATTGGTCAAGTTTCAAATCCAGATCATAATTTAGAAAGAAAAGGTAAAGCTGGTGCTAACAGATGGAGAGGTGTAAGACCACGTACTCGTCCGGTAGCAATGAATCCAGTAGATCATCCAATGGGTGGTGGTGAAGGTAGAGCTTCTGGTGGACATCCTCGTTCTCGTAACGGTATTAAATCAAAAGGTTACAAAACACGTACACCTAAAAAATATTCAAATAGATTTATCATCGAAAAGCGTAAGAAGTAATAGAATATGGCTCGTTCACTAAAAAAAGGTCCTTTCATTGATTTCAAACTTGAAAAAAAGGTTGATGTTATGAATGAGGCTAAGAAAAAATCTGTAATTAAAACTTGGAGTCGCAGATCAATGATATCTCCAGAATTTGTAGGACATACTTTTGCTGTTCATAATGGCAATAAATTTATACCTGTTTATGTAACTGAAAATATGGTTGGACATAAATTAGGTGAATTTTCTCCTACACGTACATTTAAATCACATCCAGTTAAGAAAGATTAGTAATGGAAGCAGTTGCAAAATTAAATAATTGTCCTACCTCTCCTCGTAAAATGAGATTAGTTGTGGATTTGATTCGTGGTAAGAAAGTGGAAGAAGCTTTTAACACTTTACGTTTCAACAATAAAAAAGAAAGTGCACATCGCGTTGAAAAATTATTACGTAGTGCAATAGCCAATTGGGAGCAAAAGAATGAAGGTTCTCGTGCTGAAAGCAATGAGTTATTTGTTAAAACAATTTTTGTTGATTGTGGTACAATGATGAAACGTGTTTTACCGGCTCCTCAAGGACGTGCACACAGAATTCGTAAACGTTCTAACCATGTTACTTTAATAGTTGACAGTATGGTTATAAATAATTCAGTAGAAACAACAAACGATAAAGAAAACTCTAAAATATAATGGGACAAAAGGTAAATCCGATAGCATTACGTTTAGGAATAATTAGAGGCTGGGAAAGCAATTGGTTTGGAGGTAAGAATTTTGCTGAAAAACTAATAGAAGACGAAAAAATTAGAAAATATTTACGTGCTCGTATAGTTAAAGCAGGTATGTCTAAAATTGTAATTGAACGTACTATTAAACGTATAATCATTACTATTCATACTTCTCGCCCTGGTATTATCATTGGTAAAGGTGGTACTGAAGTAGATAAAATTAAAGAAGAAATTAAAAAGTTAACTAAAAAAGACGTTGCTATTAATATCTTTGAAATTAAACGTCCTGAGTTAGATGCAGTTTTAGTAGGTGAGCAAATTGCTAGCCAAATTGAAGCCCGTGTATCATACAAAAGAGCGCTTAAAGTGGCCATACAAAATACCATGAAAATGGGTGCTGAAGGTATCAAAGTAATGATTAGTGGTCGTTTAGGTGGAGCAGAAATGGCTCGTTCTGAATCTTATAAAGAAGGAAGAACTCCATTACATACTTTACGTGCTGACATTGATTATACAATTGCTGAAGCATTAACTGTATATGGAAAAATTGGTATTAAAGTTTGGATCTGTAAAGGTGAAATTTATGGTAAAAGAGACTTATCTCCTAATCAAGGTGTAGCTGAAGTAAAAGGTCAAAACCAACGTCCAGATAGAAGAGGTGATAGAAGAGACGACAGAAGAGATAGTCGTGGTGGTGTTGGTGCAGGAAAAGCTGGTGATAGAAAACCAAGAAGAGAAAATAAATAAATTAGTTTTATCAATATTAATAAATAACTGTAAAAATGTTACAGCCTAAAAAAACAAAATTTAGAAAACAACAAAAAGGTAAAGTTAAAGGTAATGCCTCTAGAGGATTTACTGTAGCCTTTGGATCATTTGGTTTAAAAGCACTTGATACTTGTTTTTTAACGTCTAAACAGATTGAAGCTGCTCGTGTTGCTTTAAATCGTTTCATGAAAAGAGAAGGTCAAGTTTGGATTAGAGTTTTCCCTGATAAGCCAATGACTAGAAAACCTGCAGAGGTTCGTATGGGAAAAGGAAAAGGAGCTCCTGAATTTTGGGTAGCTGTTTGTAAACCAGGAACAATAATTTTTGAAGCTGAAGGTGTACCAATGGAAACTGCTAAGGAAGCAATGCGTTTAGCATCTCAAAAATTACCAGTTGTTACTAAATTTATTGTTAAACCAGATTATAACGGAAACTAGTTATGAATAATAAAGAAATTAAAGAATTATCGGAAAAAGAATTGAATATTGCTTTTAAAGACGAAAAGTTAAATTTAACAAAAATGACTCTTCAAAATGCTGTATCTCCAATTGAAAATCCAAAATTAATAAACGAAAGCAAAAAAACTATTGCACGAATTCTTACTGAAAAAAGAGCTCGTCAATTAGCAACTGCTTAATATAACTGTAATAAAATGGAAATAACAGCAGAAAACAGAAATTCACGTAAAGTTATAGTTGGGAAAGTAGTAAGCAACAAAATGCAAAAAACAATTGTTGTTTCTGTAGAACGTAAAGTTATGCACCCAAAATACGGTAAATTTATAAAAATGACTTCTACTTTTAAAGCTCATGATGAGAATAACGAAAGTAGTATTAACGATATCGTAAAATTAATGGAAACTAGACCATTAAGTAAAGATAAGCGTTGGAGATTAGTAGAAATAGTAGAAAAAGCTAAATAAAATGATACAACAAGAATCAAGACTAAAAGTAGCCGATAACAGTGGAGCTCGCGAGGTATTATGTATCCGAGTTCTTGGAGGTACTGGAAGAAGATATGCTTCTGTAGGCGATAAAATTGTCGTAACAGTAAAATCAGCTTTACCTTCTGGTGGAGTTAAAAAAAGTGCAGTTTCAAAAGCTGTTGTTGTTAGAACAAAAAAAGAAATTCGTAGAGCCGATGGTTCTTATATTCGTTTTGACGATAATGCATGTGTATTATTAAATGCTCAAGATGAACCACGAGCTACTCGTATTTTTGGCCCTGTAGCCCGTGAATTAAGAGAAAAACAATTCATGAAAATCGTTTCATTAGCACCGGAGGTATTATAATCATGGAAAAGAAACAAAAAGTAAAAATTAAATTACGCATTAAGAAAGATGATCGCGTAAAGATTATTGCAGGTGATGATAAAGGCAAAACTGGAAAAGTATTAGAAATAATTACAGATACTAATAGAGCTATAGTTGAAGGTATCAACATTGTTAGTCGCCATACAAAACCAAACGCTCAAAATCAACAAGGTGGTATTATAAAAAAAGAAGCACCTATTCATATTAGCAATTTAGCAGTTTTAGATAAAAATGATATAGCTACAAAAGTTGGTCGTATGAAAAATGAAGAAGGTAAAACTGTTAGATTTTCAAAAAAATCGGAAAATAAAGATATAATTAATTAAGAACATGACTACAACATACGTTCCTAGATTAAAACTTGACTATGATGCAAAG
>CANGPW010000054.1 GCA_947456185.1 Bacteroidota bacterium
ATTATCTTAACAAAGTAACAGAACCAGAATATTGGTATTTTTTACCACTAAAACTGCTTGCAAATATTTGGTAAACGTATGCATCTTGCTGACATTCGCCTCCTGATTTCATGTCTGTTCCATCCCAACCTGTATTTTTTGGCCAAGTATCTTTATTGTCTTTTGTTTCATATACTAACTTGCCCCAACGGTTGTATACATATATTTCTATATTCTCAAATCCGCTTGCTTGTACAAAGAAATGACTGTTACATGGAATGCCATTGATTTCACATTCGCTTCTTGATAATGTTGATCCTGATCCTGCAAATCCAATGGTGGATGGATAAAATACATTTGGGATAAATACTGTTATATCAGGATTGATTCGTATGTATTTTGTTACTGAATCGATACATCCTTTGTCACTTATTGCTATTAATTTAATGGCTATTTTTGCTGTATCGGCTACAAATGCTATATCCGTTGGATTTATTACTGTTGATGTACGTTTCAATAATGTTACTGGATCTACACTTAAATACCACAAATATTTATTGTTAGCCAATGGATTTGTTTTATTGGTAAATGTAAAATATGGTCGCGCGATGGTTGTTTCTAATTTATCGGGATCAAAATCTGCGGTTGGGGTTAACCATGCTGTGGAGGTTTTGATGGTTGAAGTATCAACGCAGCCTGTTGTTTTATTGATCACTATTAATCTAATTGGATAGGTTTTAGCCGTTGTAAATGATTTATTATAAGTTGTTTGGTTTAAACCATCTATTTCTACTGTTCCGTCTATTTCCCACATATAATTACAATCTGGTACTGGATTGGGTGCCGCTGTCAATGTGATATTTAATGGAATGCCCGCTCTTACGCATCCGCTATCTATGCCCGTAAAATCTGCTACCGGTTTTGGATTGATAATAAATTCTGATTGGTCGCTTGCTGCGGCACATAATCCATTGTTTGTAGTAATGATACTGATCGTTACTTTTCCAGCTGCTTTTTCTGCTGCTGATGGTGAATAAGTAAATTGGGTATTGGTACTTGATACGATGGTTCCTGTTTGATTTAAAACCGTCCATGCTAAGTTATATGGATGTTTTGAACTTGGCGTTTTTAATACGTCTATCGTAAATGATCCGCCATATTCACAGGCTGAGCCATTTTTACTCAATTGTACATCGGGTGGAAACTGAACCCTGATAGCTTTAGTGGCTGAGTTAGCACAGCCTTCTGATGTTCTATAATAGTAACGTAAGTTATATACTTGTTCTAATATGGATGCATTGTTCTTAATGTCTAAAAATGCTGAACTTCCTCCTATAATTGCTGTTAAGTTTGGAGCTCCAGTAAATGATATGGAATCAATACTTGGCAATGTTGCAGGATCTGGATTCAAGGTAAATATCATTCTATCTTGGGTCAAACACACTGCACTATCGGCTAATGGATTGGTTAATATACTTACATTAGGAATACCTTTTACGGTAATGTCGGTGGTATCAGCTGCTCTACATCCTGTGGCTATATCTGCATATATTATTTTATATACTTTTTGTCCATCGTTTGGAACTACTATGCTTGGATGGAATGGCATAAATACTTGTCCGCGTGCAATGGCGCCTAAGCTTGCATTGGGTGCTGCAAAGTACCAATACGAAGTAGCTGGATTTGCTGCAGTTGTTGAGTTGGTGCCTGCCAATGCTCTTTTGCTCAGAAATACGCTATCATCTCCTATACAAATCGTGGGTATTATTCCTGCACGTACTATTGGCGATTTGGTAACTCTAAATACTACTGTATCGCTACTTGGGCAACCTAATAATGGTGGTGACATGGTAATTATTCCTGGTCTACTTGGTACAAATGCTACTTGTATGGTTGGAGGAAATGCTAAGTTAAATTCATATTTTAACACATTGCTATCGTTTGCTAAGGTTAAACCTGTTCTTACGTTTTTGCTTGGGTCTACGTTATTCGTATCGGTTGGGGTAAAGGTGTAACGTTTGGTTAATGGGTTATAGCTTACGCCACGTCCATACCATGTTTCGTCTAAGCCTGATGGGTTAAATAATTTTGTTAAACTATATAATCCATATGCTTTATCAAAATCACAAAACTTGGGTGGACTCGTTATGGATACTGGCGCTACGGGGAAGATACCTAACAATACTGAATCTTTTCTATAGCATCCTGTGGTGGTTGCTTTTACTGACAAGTAAACATAATTACCAAAGGCTTTTCCTACATAAGTACCTGGTATGTTCTGCAAACTATCTATGCGTATTACATTTCCTGCACTTGTTATGGCATTGGGATTGGGAGGATAACTCCAAACTTGTATGGTTTGACTAGCGGATGGATTGCTTGTTTGAACTGATCCTAAATTATACAAACCTTGGTCGTTACACAATGCTACTGGTTGCGGCCTATTGGTTATATTGGGTAAGCCATTTATTTTTAAACTTGCGGTATCATCTTTATAGCAAGTTCTACCATCATAGGTTTGATAACCCCGTAAGTTATATAACGTGGTTCCTACTGTGGTAGTTGGTAGTAATAAGGTATCATTTTCTATTAATTGAGTGCTTGATCCCATGTTATACCATACAAAACTATCAATGTACATCGTATTGTATCTTCCTCGCAAAGCAAAGTCTGGATCGTTTTGACACGCTGAATCTTTAGGCGAGATAAAGTTTACTGGACTGTTTACATAAAGTAAGGTTGTATCTAAGGTTTTACATCCATAAATATCCGTTTTACGTAAAACATAGGTTGCTGAATCTGAAAATTTTAAATCTGTAATGGTATGCGTAAATTGTGTATCTATTGGGATGGTTAAGTTGGGAGCTAAATACCAATATGAACGTAATACAGGCACGGATCCATTGTTCCCTACAAATAAACTGGTATCGTCTCCTTCACATAAACGTATTTTTGGTGTCAATTCCCGAAGCGGCAAGGCTCTTGTTAAAACGTTAAATGTAGCTGAATCTAAACATCCATCTGAATCACGTACTTTTACTTTATACATCGTTTGATTGCCTACATTGGTTGGGCTGATGGCTAAAAAGGAATCTATGCTGATTCCAAAGCCTACATTAGGGTCTAGGTTTCCTTTGATTACATTTTGACTGGTTAAGTTTCCTTGGAAAAACTGATAACCTGCTTGGTTTCCTACCCTGTTTCCGCCTGTAGCTACTGCTTTTACTGTTACCGCTGAACCTACACAATTATAGGTATCGCGTACTGTTACGTCTAGTGGAACTCCTATTATTACTGTACCTGAATCTAAACTTGGACAGCCCAATGGAACTGGCTGTTGGCTATTCAATGCTAACCTATATTTATAGGTTCCTGGATTACTAAAATAATGCTTGTATATTGGATTGCTTATTCCTGGTGTTGCATTGGCAATGGTAAAACCTCCTGATCCAGGAAAAGTTTCTATTTGCCATTTACTCTTCGTGGGATCCAATGTTGTTTGTGTAGGATTTTGTAATGTGAAATTAAATGTTCTAAAACCACATTTATTATCTACTACTGTTATGGCTGGGATAGGTATGGCTATTACCGTAATATTTATACCACGAGTAGCCAATGCTTTGACAGGACAAAAACGATCGGAACCAGTTACTGTAAAAGAGTGTGGTTGAGCACGTGCAGCACTTACTGGTGGAGTCCAACAAAATTTAAAACTATCGGCTTTGGGGCCTTGAACAACACGTTGACTTAAAATATAATTTCTTACAAATGTAGCACTGGCCATTACTGGATTATACAAACCTGGATTATTCCATTTTAAATCGGTGGTATCTGCGAAGATTGGTTGTGGAGTTGCTGATAAATCTTGCTGATCTTCAGCAACAATATCTAAACATATTTGCTGTCCTGCGCAAACGGTAAATGCAAGTCCAACCTGTAATAATCCATTTCGATAGGCTTTTATTAATGGAACTTTATTATTTAAACAAAATTGAGATTGAAATTGTACATCCCTCCTGGTTACTCCAACGTTTACATAAACTCCACCAATTAATTTCCATTGTGTCACTTCAATTACAAGGTTGGAAACAAAAATACCCATAGGCCTGAATAAAACATCACCTGTAACTGGATCAATTCTTAATCCTGAAGGGTAAGCACCATTTGGATTGGGTGCTCCAAAATAGGAAAGAGGATAACCTGCACTGAAAGGAGGCTTATATTGAACAAAGGAATTAAACCCTTGTAAAGATTGACCAAAAGCATAACTCAATGAATCTCCATCAGGATCAATTGCTCCTAAATTATATACAAAATCAACTCCTCCACAAACCAAGGCTGCGGCATCATTGGTAAAGGTTGGTGCTGAATTACAGGGGGTTTGACACCTATTTACAATGGCTTCAGTAAAATAATTTGAAGATAAAATAGTGGTGCTAGCTAAGTTACGGCAACAAGTGCTAAAACCTAATGAAACTCTACAACAAGAACTGGGAATAGCCGTTAAATCAACATTTCCTTCAAAAGTATAAACTTCAATTCCAGGACTAAAAGTTCCTGCACTTCGGGTATTACAATTGGTGCAAATTGTGTTTACAGAGGTGCATGTTTGTATAATGTCATAGCCACTTGAAGCAGAAACCGCAACTAAAGTAAAAATTCCAAAATTAATACCATTACAAGATGGATCTTTTCCTATAATTGTATTACTAAAACCACAACATGCATTTGCAGTGGTACAACCAGACATGCTTCCTGGAGTAGCAGTGCAACCTGGACACATATAAGCTCCAGCACAATCTCTATATATTTTTAATGAAACTTTGTATACTCCAGGTGTGGATGTACATTGATAACTTATATCGCTTCCTACTAAATGATCTGCTTTTAATTGATTAGCAAAAACAAATAACAAGAACAGAATCAATAAACTTGTTTTAAAATTAACTGTAAGTATATTTTTAAAGTTCTTCATATCTTTATTTTACCATACAAAAGTAAAATTCAATTTTCTTAATTTTTTGTTAACAAATTAGAATAGTGCATATTTAAACATATTTTTATATAAATATATCAATAAATGTTATAATTGTTCATTATGAAATTACTGGAATATAACAAAAATGAAAGTTATAATATAAATATGCCAATTTGGATTTCGCCAAATGGAAATTTACTTGATATAGAAATGGATGCAAAATTTGATTTGCAAAAAATAAAGAATGCCTATCCAAATTTATGGCGATATGAAGATGCAATAGCAATCAATCAACAAGAAGGGATAGTAAGTTTAAACGAAGGATTTACACCCATTGAAAAAATAAAACTGAATGGGAAAGAAGTTTATATCAAGCATGAGCAGCTTTTTAGTACAGGAAGTTATAAGGATAGAGGAGCTACCACTTTAATTAGTAAAGCAAAGCAACTTGGAGTTAAAAAAATAGTTCAAGATAGCAGCGGGAATGCGGGGTGTGCCATTGCAGCATATGCAGCAAAAGCGCAAATAAATTGTGAAATATATTTACCTGAAAATACAAGTAATAGTAAAATAAGTCAAATATTAGCATACGGAGCAACGATTAATAAAATAAAAGGCGACAGAAATGCTACTTCAATTGCTGCTTGGGAAGCTTCAAAAACCATTTATTACGCAAGTCATTGTTATAATCCTTGGTTTTTTGAAGGAACAAAAACATTTGCTTTTGAAGTGTGTGAACAGCTAGGTTGGAAAAGTCCAGATTCATTAGTATTACCAGCGGGAAATGGAACTTTAATTATTGGTTGTTTTATTGGTTTTAGTCAATTATTAAAAGCTGGAATTATTCATCAAATGCCAAAAATAGTGGCTGTTCAAGCGGAAGCATGTTGCCCATTATATGATGCTTTTTTTGATACAAAAAATTCAAATAATAACTATTCCAGTAATACCATTGCCGAAGGCATAGCCATTATAAATGCTCCAAGGGCAAAGCAAATATTAAATGCTGTAAAAGAAACAAAAGGAACATTTATAAAAGTAAATGAAGCGGAAATAAAAGATGCTTGGATAAAAATAGCAGCCATGGGAAATTACATTGAACCCACAAGCGCGGCCACCATTGCTGGTTTAGAAAAATATATACAAGGAAGTTTAGATCAAACCATAGTTTCCCTTTTTAGTGGTCATGGATTGAAATCAAAAAGTTTAATGGAACAGCATTAAAATGCGTAGTTATTTCTTTTTAAAACTTAACATGAATGATACTCCAAATGGCAATTTTACAAGTCTTTTTAATAAAATATTTTCAGCATAAAATATTTGGTAAAGCACTTTATTTAAAAAACCTAATTCAAACATGCTGTGATCGGAACCACTACCATCGCGCTTAAATAGTTTGGGGAATTTATTACTTATCCACCTGACCAAATAAATAGGTAGAAACAAAATGGTATTAAAGTAGGAATGATATAAAATATTACCTGAATTTAAATCAAAAAGCGGCAATAATGTTTTGCTGGTATAGCGTTTAAAATGATAATTAATTTCATCATGTTTGCTCCATAAATCCATAAAAGCTGGTACTGTTACAAACACCATTCCATTGCTTTTGCAAACCCTGATCATTTCTTTGACTGCTAATTGATCGTTTTGCACGTGTTCAACTACGTCAAAAGCGCAAACCAAATCAAATGAATTTTCTGGAAATTGTATATCTAAAATAGTTCCTTGTTCAATATCAATTTGTAATTTTTCCTTTACAAAATTGAAGCAAATTTCATCATATTCTATTGACTTTACTTTCCCGAATTTTTCTAGCATTTGAGAAGTTGCGCCTGTAGCCACTCCAATATTTAAAATATTTAAATCGTTTTTATGCGGAAACATGATTTGAATTTGACTTTTTAAAATTTCTAGGCGGGCTCTAAACCACCAATTGCTGCGCTCTAAATGGTAATATTCTTTATAGTATTCTGGGGTCATGGTTGTTTAAATCAATTTACTAATTTATTATCGCATGATAAACATTACAACTTAAAAATAATTATTTTATTTAACTAACTCTTTTAAAGGGCTAAAATATTTTTTGGCAGCTATACAAAAATGAAAAAATCAACACTTTTTAACCAACCTTATCATTGGTTAATGTTTTTACTAATTATTGCATTAGTTTTATTAAAATTAGAGGCCCTATCACTTCCATTTTTTTGGGATGAAGCATGGTCATATTTACCTGCAATAAGAGAAATGGCAGAAAAAGGACCCAGTTTATTGCCAGGTAGTATTCATACTGAATTATACCGAGGACATCCATTGGTATTTTATTTTTTATCGTCAATATGGATGAAATTATTTGGACATAGCCTCCCTGTTTCACACCTATTTCCTTTACTCATTTCAATCATTCTTTTAATCAGTGTTTATTGGATAACTAATAAATGGACAAATTCCTATTTTACTGGATTTTTAGCTACATTATTGGTTTGTATTCAACCAATATTTTTAGCACAAAGTACTTTTTTATTGAGTGAAATATGGTTGGGTTTATTATTTATTTGGTCATTTTGGTTTTACTTTAATCGCCATTGGATTGGATTTGGAATTACTATAGTTACTGCACTTTTAAGTAAAGAAAGTGCCTATTGTTTAATTCCTGCTTTTGTTATTATATCAGGAATAGAATGGTATTTAAAAAGGGTAAATAAAAAAGAATTTTTAATTCATATAACAATTATTTCATGCTTGTTTTTAGCTGGATTTAGTTTTTTTATACTTCAAAAAATAAAATTTGGTTGGTTGTTTTTTCCGCTCCATACCAACATGATAGATTTTAAAGAAATTGGTCATAAAATGGAAAGTTCATTTTTGATTTTATTTATATCTCAAGGTAGAAATATCATTTACTTAATTACTGTTATAACATCAATAATTTCATACGTGTATCTTAAAAACAAACTATCAAAAGATATTCAAATGATATTGATTTCATTTGCTGTACTTACATTTGGATTTTCACTTTTTGCCGCTATTAATTTCTTTTCTACACGTTATCTTTTTGCAGTAATTCCATTGATGCTAATTGCTTGCGCCATTTTTATTAGTAGTATTTCAAAATCGTATTATGTATTTACTATTATTTCAATCATAGTGGTTTTAGGTAGTATCAATATTTATAGAAGCAATGAAACCAAATTTTTTGGCGACACAGAATTAAGTTATACCGACTTATTAAAAGTTCAAGTTAAAATGGTTGATTATTTAAAAGAATTGGATTTTAAGGAACAAATTTATTCCCCATTTTTAATGTTTTGTTTGTTAGACAATCCTTGTGATGGATTTATAGATAAAAAATTTGCTAATCTTGGACTTCAAATGAATGATTCCAATAATGTATATTTTTTGAATGTATCTAATGAAAATTTAAACGGTTTAGACAGTTTATTGACATATAAAAAAGTAGTTTTATTGAAACGATTTGAAGAAAAAAATGCCATGATTGAACTATACAAGAAAACTGAAAATTAGCTAAAATATTTTTTAGTAAAAACCTTAAGTATTTTTATCAATTTCATTTATACTTCCCAGCATGACAATTGATAAAACTAGATTAGTCCAAAACAAATAAGAATATGGCACTAAAGAAAAACTTAAAATTACGGTGATTATTATTTTCAAACTTGCCAAATGCCAATTACCTATTTTGTATTTATTTTTATTCTTCATAAAGTAAATAATTAAAAATAAAATGGTCATTAAACAACTTGAAAGCATCATTATTTTAAAAATATAAATTTTAAAATCTAAACTTCCGTTTAAAAAACTATATCCCCACGAAGCAAAACCCAACCCTTTAAACAACTGAAAAGGTCTGTCACTTGATAGCTGCCAGCTTTGCCCATCCCACTCGCCTAAAGCCGCTAAATCGTAAGATGCAGCACCTTTAAAAAATATGCCGTTATCTTTTAACAAAAAAGGAATAATGTAAAAAGCAGAAACTAAAATTACCACTATCACAATTTGTTTAAGCAATTGTTTTTTATTTAAATAAAACTCAATGACCAAAGCAATGGGGATGTAAAAAACTACAATATATCTTGAAAGTACAGTAAGTGTTAAGCCTAAAGACTTTCCAATAACATTATTTTTTATTAAAAACATGGCCAATAAAAAATAATAAGAAGCTATTAATAACTCAACGGTATGAGCAAAATTACCTGGTTGTTTATAAAACAACAGTAATAAAAACAAAAAAGGTAAACTAGCTTTAAACCAATATTGTTTAGCATTGTTGTTACTTATAAAATGAAACATGTAAATATATACTGTAATAAAAAAAACTGCTAAAACCACCCAACGATGATCAAAATGAAAGTAATAAGAAATAGTAAATGGCAACCAGTGAAAGGTTAAATAATTGGGAGTCCAATTTCCATAACCCATGCCGGGAGCTATATTGTAAACAAATTCACCATTAAACAAACGTTTTAAATATAAATCATTTATATAAGGAATAATATCAGATGTTTTGATATCGATTGGATTTAATACTATTATTTTATTAGCCCAAACACTGAATAAAATTATTGCGGATGCAAATAAAATATAGCTCCATTTTTTTGAATGGTATGAATTAAAATTTACATCAACATTGATAAAAGTTTTTAAATAATTAAAGGCTATCAAAAAACAAACAGCAATATATAATATAGGAGAAATAATAAACTCTAATTTATTTCCTAAATAAAAGAAAATAAAAAATTCAAGCATAACCAGTAAATGTATTTTATATTTAAAAAATAAATTTGAGCTCATTTATTTACTTCTCCTCTATACTTTCAATGATTCCATTTTCATCAATGATGATGCTATCGTTTACAATTGAATCATTTTTAAAAATATAAGTTTTAGCCGCACCCGTAATGTTAATTTTATAATTTAACCCAATGGTATCATCAGGGATAATTAGGCTACGACTCACCATTTTATTGGCAATAAATTTAAACGATTTTTCCATGTATGGACGAATGGTGCCATCTTTTTCAAACTTATACATAAAACCCTTTGGACTAGGAACAATACTTGCCAAATACAATGCTTCGTTTAAGTTTAATTCACTTGCCGATTTTTGGAAATAAAAACGCGATGCTTCACCTATTCCATATACATTTGGTCCCCATTCTATCAAATTTAAATACACTTCAAACATGCGTTCTTTCGATACTATGTAATTGTTTTCAAGTATGTAAACCAACAAGATTTCTTCCAACTTTCTAGCCATTGTTTTTTCTCTTGTCAGGAAAACATTTTTTATCAATTGCATGCTAATGGTGCTTGCTCCACGCGCAAATTTACCTGTTCTTATATTCTTGGCTATTGATTGGCGAAATGCTTCATTTACAAATCCTCGGTGGTACATAAATGAAGGATCCTCCGTTGTTAAAATGGCATTTTTTACAAATGGAGAAATCATTTCATAGCTTGTGAAATTTGGATTTTCAGCACCTACAATAAATGATCGCATTGCCCTTCCTTTTTCATAAGGTGTATGCATAAAACTATCATTTAGTTTTGATAAGTTGGCAGCACCATAACGACTAATTCGTAAATTATCTTTATCAATTTTACTTTCAAAAACCATTTCATCAGGTTTATGTATATCTAATTTAAAATCTAATCTGTATGTAAAACTACCAGTAGCCTCCATTCCTTGAATATGACTAAACAAAGCAGCTGGCAAGGAATTTATAAAATCTTGCGCAGGTGTTTTATCCGTTTGAATACTCATGGTAACAATGTATTTGTTAAAGAATTTATAGAACATGTTTTCTTTATTCCTAGGTGCTCTTTTTTCAGTAATTTCTTCTATTTTTCTTTCTGTTAAATTAAAGTATGGATGAAATTTTGTGGTATTAAATGTTACTACTGTTGAACTATCCAACGACAAAAAATCTGGACCAAAAAGGAATTTATAATTCACATCGGCATGATTAATAATCACATCGGTTTTTGCTACTCTTGCATGGTTAAGCATTAAGCTATCAATTGCGGCAGCACCCGTTATACTTAACATTTCATCGTCAAAAGTAAAACCATCTAACTGAAAACGAATATTATTAAAGCCTGTTTTTATACCAAATTTATCATCTAAATAGGGAATTTGAACCAATTGAGAATCGGTTCTTGTAAAGTTTAAATCAGCTTGATGTTTATGGGGATTTGCAGTTCCTTTTATTTTCCAAATTTGAGAAGTTGAGTTATTTTTCACATGGATATAACTATCAAATATTTGCTTATTAAGCGATAGTTTTTTCAAATTAAAAGATACATTTTTTTCATTATCAACTATTCGTAAATCAAAGTTTTCAATCAATACTTCGTTAGGAACTTGGGCAAATAACCTAGACATTAATTTGTAAACCAATTTAGCATAATTCACTTTTTTAATTGGCTCTTCTATTGTTACTATCTCAATTGAATCTTGAGAAATACTGTCTTTTTTACTTAAAAAATCTTCAAAGTTTTTATGTTCACCTCGTCTTACCAACTGAATAAAACCAGTATTTAAACCAATGTCTTTTATCCTTACATCGGCTATTAACAAATACCAAAACCTAACACTTGCAGTAAAATAATCAATGCGAATCAATGTGTCATTGTTATTGGGAACCAATGTAATTTTCTCTAATTCTATTCCGCTAATTCCTTTAAATGAAGCATTTTGAATTTTGAATTCGGCATTGTATTCTTTTTTAAATTTTGCCGAAATTTTGTCAATTGCTTTATGTAAAAAGTAAGCCCTTAAAGAAAAATAACCTAATATGATAACTAAAAGCAATATGCCAATAATTTTTGCAGTTGTTTTTAAAATTGGCGTGATATCAATATTCTTAAATTTCAATTTATTAATTATAAGTTTTAGTATGAAAAAATAGCAATGATTGATAGAAATATCTAATCATTGCTATTTATAAAAATGGTAAGTTTATTAAATTTAAACTTGCATAATATCTGCTTCTTTGATTGCTAAAAGTTCATCTATTTTTTTAATGAAGGCATCTGTTGTTTTTTGAACACCTGTTTCAGTAGTTTTAGCTTCATCTTCTGGTAAACCATCTTTTTGTAATTTTTTAATGGTTTCATTGGTATCTTTTCTAATATTTCTAATGGCTATTTTCGCATTTTCTGCTTCACCTTTCGCTTTTTTGGCAATTTCTTTTCTTCTATCACCAGTTAATGGTGGTAAAATTATACGAATCAATGTTCCATCATTACTTGGGTTAAAGCCCAAGTTAGAAATAACTATACCTTTTTCAATGGCTTGTAACATATTCTTTTCCCAAGGCTGAATAGTTATTGACTTTGCATCGGGTGTGCTAATATTTGCAATTTGACTTACCGGCACTAACTGACCGTAATAATCAACTTTTACGGAATCTATCATAGAAGGATGAGATTTGCCTGCTCTAATTTTAGTAAATTCACTGGTTGCATGATCTACTGCTGCATCCATCAAATTTTTTAAATTATCTAATACTGGTTTTAAACGTGGGTCGCTCATAATATTTATTAATATATTTATTTGTTAAAAATTATTGTTTAGAAAACATGCGAAAATAACATTTTAAAACAATTTAAAAATTTACTTTATTCGCAATGATGTAATCTGGTCTTCCTTTTACCTCATCAAAAATATTGGCAATATATTGTGCCACTAGGCCAATGGTTAACAATTGAATTCCTCCAAAGAAAACCACAATAGTTAGTGTACTTGCCCAACCTGTAACTGTTTGTCCACTAAAAAAGTAACCATATAAAATATAAAATAATAATGCCATTGCTATGAAGGTACTAATGAGTCCTAATTGAATGGCTAATTTTAAAGGTTTTTTTGAAAAATAAAGTATACCGTTCAAAGCAAAACGTATCATTTTTTTAAAAGGATATTTTGTTTCGCCTGCTAACCTTTCGTCTCTTTCGTAATAAAATGGAATTTGAACAAATCCAATCCAACTAATTAAGCCACGAACAAACTTGTTTTTTTCTCCTAAGTTTTTAAATTCATTGATAATTTTATTGTCAATTAATCTAAAATCTCCAGTATCGAGCGGAATAGGAACTTCACTCAATCTGTCCATTAATTTATAAAAATATTTGGCTGTAATTTTCTTGAAAAAAGTTTCTCCTTTTCTTGTTTTCCTTACACAATAAATGGCATTACAATTTGATGCGTTGTATAATGCTATCATATCATTAAAAAGCTCTGGCGGATCTTGTAAATCTGCATCTATAATAATGGCAATATCGGATTCAGTATTGTTTATTCCCGCTGTTACCGCTGCTTGATGACCAAAGTTTCTAGAAAAATGAATTAATTTAACAGTCACATCTTGACTTGCAATGTTGTTTAATTTATCAGCTGTTTTATCACTACTTCCATCATTTATAAAAATTATTGAAGCATCAATATCTTTAAGTGTGTTAAACACAGCTTTAACCCTTAGATAGGTTTTATCTATTAATATCTCTTCATTATAACATGGAATTATCACGGTTAAGGATTGTTTTGTCATTGATTTTACAATTATTTTTTTTGTATAAATTATTTAACTCTTTTCCAAATATCAGTTCTGCCAAATAAACTAATACCAATAAATCCTCTAATATTCATGGTTGTGAAGTTTTCTAAGTCTATTTTACATTTATATGTTTTGCCATTTTCTGGATCATAAATGTAACCGTTATCCCATAAATTGTCATTTTTCCATTCAAAGCCTCCAACTAATTGCATTCCCATTATGGCCTTATTTCGCTTATTAGCATCTTCATTTTTTTTATCCAATTTAGATTTGCCTTCATCATTTAATGGGTCTTTAAGCCAAACTATTCTTCCAAAATAATAGTTTCCAACTTTGTCTATTTTAACGCGTGCTTTGCTACTTCCCGTTAACCAAACTCCAACTATGTCATCTGCATTTTTTTGTGCTTTTGCAGAAAATATGAAGGAAACTAATGCGGTAATAAATAGTGCAATTTTTTTCATATTTTAATGTTGTAAAAAAAATTCTAATGCAATAAGCATAAAAAAACGCGCTTTAAAAAATAGTTTGTAAAATTAAACACAATCAATTACGCTAAAATTTATGAATGAAAGAGTTAGCATATCAATTTTGAAATATTGTAAAAGTTCAAAACCTACACTTTTTTTTGACTTCACTCAACTTTTAAAAATTATTTCATTGCTTAAGATTCCTTACATTTGCGTTCTAATTTAAATACATGAGCAATATAATTTTTGAAGGCGAACATTTATGGATTGGAAATATTGGGCGTTTAGCCATTATTTTCAGTTTCATCACTTCTATATTATCGGCAATTACTTTCTATTTTGCAGAAAAAAATCCACTTGAAAAATATTGGGCAAAAACTGCAAAATGGAGTTTTTATGTCCATAGCCTTTCAGTGTTAACTATCGTTAGTAGTTTATTTTATATCATTTACAGTCACTATTTTGAGTACCATTATGCATGGCAACATAGTAGCCGCGACTTACCAGTTCACTTTATGATTTCCTGTTTTTGGGAAGGTCAAGAGGGTAGTTTCTTACTTTGGATTTTTTGGCAAATGGTCATTGGTTGGTTAATTATTGCTACCGCTAAAAACTGGACAAATCCGGTAATGTTTGTAGTGATGCTCTCCCAAATTGCATTAACAAGTATGTTATTGGGTGTTAAATTCTTGGGTTTGAAATTTGGAAGTTCCCCTTTTGAATTATTAAGAAATGTAATGTCAAATGCGCCAATTTTTAAAATGCCTGACTATTTAAGCAAGGTAAAAGATGGAAATGGACTAAATCCTTTGTTACAAAATTATTGGATGGTCATTCATCCTCCTACTTTATTTTTTGGCTTTGCCACCACTGTAGTTCCTTTTGCTTATGCCATTGCTGCATTAATGCGCAAACAATTTAGTGAATGGATAAAACCAGCTCTGCCATGGGCATTAGTAAGTATTATGGTTTTAGGAGCTGGAATTATTATGGGCGGATTTTGGGCTTATGAAAGTTTAAGTTTTGGTGGTTATTGGGCTTGGGATCCCGTTGAAAATGCTTCATTAGTTCCATGGTTAACTTTAATTGCAGGCATGCACTTAATGCTTATTTATCGTGCCACTGGCAATGCTTTACAAGCTACTTTTGGATTTATAATTACTACTTTTTTATTGGTATTATATGCTACTTTTTTAACCAGAAGTGGCGTTTTAGGAAACTCATCGGTTCATGCTTTTACCGATTTAGGAATGAGCGGCCAATTATTACTTTTTGTATTGATGTTTGTTTGGTTAGTTCCTTTAATTTTAGAGAAAAAACCTTTAATATTTTGGATAAACTTCAGTATGCTAATCCTATTAATTATTGGTATTTTATTTAGCGAAAAACTAAATATAAATAAATGGCCTTTAATTGTAATTGGCACTGTGGCAATCATTTCAAATATTTATTATATTGTAAAATATGTTCCAAAATCAGCAAAAGACGATGAAATTTACACCCGTGAATTTTGGATGTTTATAGGTAGTTTAATGCTAGGAATTTCAGCATTCCAAATTATTTTAACTACTTCTATTCCTGTGTTTAATAATTTATTTAATTTAAAACTGGCTCCTCCTACCGATGTAATTAACCATTATAATAAATGGCAAATGCCTTTGGCAATTATTATTGCTACTTTAACTGGTGTAGCTCATGTTTTAAAATATAAGAAAAATGGTGCTGAAGGTTTGAAAAAAATCATCACACATTTTATCATTGCTGGTGTTTTAGCCTTTTCACTATTCTTTGCCTTCAAATTAGAAAACTATATTTTTATCGCATTATTATTTGCGGCATTGTATGCCATTATTGGAAATGCAAGTTTATTAAAACCTGTTTTTAAAGGTAAAATAAAATTAGTTGGAGCATCGGTTGCACATATTGGTTTTGGTGTATTATTAATTGGTGTTTTGGTTTCATCGGCTAATAAAGAAGTAATTTCTATCAATCAATCTGGGGTAGCTTTAAATCCAGAATTTGATGTTAAAAGCAATACTGAAAATGTGTATTTAGAAGGAGGAAAACCTTTAAAAATGGGCGATTATATAATTACTTATGTGAGCGATAGCCAACAATGGGTAAATACTTATTATAAGGTAAATTACAAAAAAATAAATGAAAAAACTGGCATTGTTGATTATGAATTTAACTTATATCCAAACGCTCAAATCAATCCTAAATTTGGTTTAGTAGCCAATCCTGATACCAAACATTATTTGAGTCACGATATATTTACTTATGTAAGTTCTGTTCCTGCAAAAAAAGGCGAAACACATTTTGTAAACACTAAAAAACATGAAATTTCACAAGGCGATACGATACATTTAAGTAATGCCATTTGCGTATTGAAAAACATTTCATCTAATGTTCAAAAGGAGGATGATTTTAACCAATCAGAAATATTAATTGGTGCCGAAATAAGCATTTATACATTGGATAATGAATATAAAATTACGCCACTTTATGGAATAAAAGATAAATCTGCTGCTAGTTTTGATGCATTTAGCGAAGAAATAAAAACCAAGTTCAGTTTTAAATCGGTAAATCCTACTAGTAAAAAAATAGTCATTGAAACCTCAGAAGTTGACAATACTGGTAATTTTATCATTATGAAAGCTATAAAATTTCCTTGGATTAACTTGGTTTGGGCAGGAACTATTATTATGCTTATTGGATTATTTCTTTCTATTTTAAAAAGAATTCAAGCAGCTAAGTAGTTGTCAGTTGGTAGTTTTTAGTACTTAGTTTTTAGTTAAATAAATCTTTAAATCTTTGTAGTCTTTAAATCTTTATAACAATATACATTTTACCATCTTTTCCTTTGTTTGGCAAACAATCCAATGGTTCCAAACAAGTAAATATAAATTACAAAAAGGAAGTCGAGGATAATAATAAACCAGGTTAAGCTTTGATATTTTAGTTTTTTAAATGCTAAAAAATACACCACACTTTGGCATATTAATTTAAACAAATAAATACCTAAAACTATTTTCCAAAAATTAAAATCAATAATTAGCAATCCAATTATTGATAAATAAAACAACAAGTTTACTACATAAAAAATTCCTAAAAATGCTTTATGTTCTGCTTTATAAAACTTCCCTGTAGCGTTATGTCTGGTTTTTTGATTAATCCAATCCGAAAAGGTTTTTTTACTTTCGGTATACATAAAACTTGACGGATCTAATTGAATAGCCACATTGGTTGGAGAGGCCGCGCGGTTTACAAACAAATCGTCATCGCCACTAATGAGGTGTTGGTGCCATGCAAAACCTTTTTGTTTAAAAAACAATTCTTTGGTATAAGCCAAATTACGACCAACGCCCATAAATGCATTTTTATGAATAGCAGCCGAAAAATAAAACATAGCGGTAACGGCACTTTCAAAACGAGCTATTAAATTAATAAAACCATTTTGAAAAGCATAAGGAGAAAAGCCTAAAACCAACTCCTTTTCACTATTATATTTTGATGCCATTAAATTTAACCATTGGTTACTTGCAGGCTTACAATCGGCATCAGTAAATATCAAATTATTATTTAAAGCTGCTTTTATTCCCATTGTTAAGGCAAACTTTTTCCCCGTTGGATATTTTTCTTGCTCCTTTAATTCACATATACGCAAATGAGGATATACTTCTTGGTAATATTCTAATAATTTTTGACTTTCATCCCAACTGCAATCATTTACTATTATTACCTCAAAATTTGGATAATCTTGTTCTAAGATTGATTTTAGATTTTTTTCTAAATTAGCATATTCATTTCTAGCAGCTATAATTATTGAAATTGGCAGCTGTTCTGAATAGCTTTCTTTATTGGCTTTATAGGTTCCAAGTTTTAAAAAATAGTGGAAATAATAAAATAAAAGCACACAAACACTTAGTAATAAAACTACTAAAACTGAAATATTGATATTGTTAAAAGAAATAATCATAAAGCACAAATGTAAACTTTGAAACATCCTAAATGAAGATTGATTTTTAAACAATGTGTTAACTGTTGGACATTTTTTGTTTTTTAAACAAAAAAAACGCTAATCCAAA
>CANGPW010000055.1 GCA_947456185.1 Bacteroidota bacterium
ATCAAAAAGAAAATTAGGTATGTGCTTTTTTCGAATGAAGAGTTTGAAGATAAAAAAAACCTGATTATCACACATCAAGATTTATTACTTTGGAAAAATGACGCATTAACATTATAAATTCAAATAAAACTTTAAATAAAAAATAGTTTATGGACAACAAAAAGTATGACTATTTAATAGTTGGGGCAGGTTTGTTTGGCAGTGTGTTTGCACATGAAATGAAGAAGAAGGGTAAAACATGTCTTCTAATAGAAAAAAGAAATCATATTGCTGGAAACATTTTTACAGAAAAAATTGAAGGCATAAATGTTCATAAATATGGAGCTCATATTTTTCACACCAGCAATAAAAAAATATGGGATTATGTAAATTCTTTTGGTGAATTTAATAGATTTACCAATTCGCCAATAGCTAATTACAAAGGAAAACTGTATAACCTCCCTTTTAATATGAATACTTTTTATCAGCTATGGGGAGTGAAAACACCGGAAGAAGCAAAGCAGAAAATTGAAGAACAAAAGGCAAAATATGCTCATATAACTGAGCCCAAAAATCTTGAGGAGCAGGCGCTAGTTTTAGGAGGTAAAGATATTTATGAAAAATTGATAAAAGGATATACAGAAAAACAATGGGGAAGACCTGCAATTGAAATCCCAGCTTTTATTATAAGAAGGCTTCCTTTTCGTTTTACTTTTGACAATAACTATTTTAATGACATCTATCAAGGAATACCCGTTGAAGGCTATACAAAGCTTGTTGAAAAAATGCTTGATGGAATAGAGGTAATTAATAATGTAAATTATTTTGAAGATAAACAAAAGTGGAATAATATGGCTGATAAAGTTATTTTCACTGGTAAAATTGATGAGTTTTATAATTTTCAATTTGGAGAATTGGAATATAGAAGTCTTCATTTTGAAAACGAAATATTGGACACATCAAACTATCAAGGAAATGCTGTTGTAAACTATACAGAAAAAGAAATTCCTTATACTCGAATTATCGAACACAAGCACTTTGAATTTGGCACCCAAGAAAAAACCTATATCACACGCGAATATCCTCATGAATTCTCTACAAATAAAGAATCATATTATCCAATAAACGATGACAAAAACCAAGCAATTTTTGATAAATATCAAAAGTTGTCACTTAAAGATGATAAAGTAATTTTTGGTGGGCGTTTAGCAGAATACAAATATTATGACATGCACCATGTGATTGATAAAGCTTTGCAATTAACTGAAAAACTTTAAGAGATGAACACTTTACAAATAAGTAATTGTTTTTAATTATTTTTAACAAAATTACAACAATTTATATTCTAAATATTTCTAAAGCTTTAATTGAAAAGTTGCAAAATATTTATGTTATGGGCATGTTAAATTAACAATGAAAATTAATTGATTTTTAAAAAAAAAGTTCGATTTTTTACTCGAGGAAATAAACCAAATTCCAGAAATATTTAAAAACAAGCAATTACCATCTTTAAATGGCCTGCGTGCATTTTCAATAATTTATGTGTTAGAATCTCACTTTGGATTTGTTATACATAATAGATTTGTGACTATCATATTTGGTGGTCCCAGACCGGGGTGGAAATTTCCGATAATTTGAATTTGTAATCCACACTTTAACAAATAACACCTACCCTGCCCTTCCTTGATAGGAAGGGTGACTTACGTTGTTAATTGATGAAATATTATTAACGTCAGACGTATTCAAAGCTTTTGCGTAAGCTGTGTCAGACGGTTAAAATTAGGTGCCATAATTGGTTTGTTGTCGAAACCTATCACGAGCAAATGCTTGAATTGTGGCGAGCGTTGCCCGACCATCATGCGAGCCGTGCTTCAAGCCTTGCGGGTGGGTAACTACGGTCACTGAGCCTGTCGAAGTGTTGTCTAGTCCTGCAAGGCAGGATTTCTTTTTCAGCAATGGAAAAAGAAAGAAGAAAAAAAATAAATTCAATGGTTTAGTGAAGATAACAACAAATCATATAAAATAAATATTGTTGGTGCCGCTAGGCTAAAACACCAACAATGGCTAAATAAATATTGTTGGTGCCGCTAGGCTAAAACACCAACAATGGCTAAATCATATAAAATAAATATTGTTGGTGCCGCTTCGCTAAAACACCAACAATAGCGAAACTCGACAACTCGTAACTCGATATCCCATAACCCATTAACCCTTTAACCAAACCTTTAAATAAAACATGAACAAAATAGCAATCATTGGACTTGGATACGTTGGCCTTCCATTAGCTGTTGAATTCGGAAAATATTTTGAAACCATTGGCTTTGACATTCACCAAACAAGAATAGATGAATTAAAAACTGGTTACGATAGAACCTTTGAAGCTGATAAAGAAGCTATACTTTCAGCAAATCATTTAACATTTACCAACCATATAGCAGATTTAAAAACTGCTAACATATTTATTGTAACTGTTCCTACTCCTATTGATAAAAACAACAAACCCGATTTAACCCCACTCATAAAAGCCAGTACTACTGTGGGCAGTGTGTTAAAAAAAGGTGACATTGTCATTTATGAATCTACCGTTTACCCTGGTTGCACCGAAGAAGATTGTGTACCTATTTTAGAAAAAAACAGTGGTTTAATATTTAACCAAGATTTCTTTTGTGGTTATTCTCCTGAACGAATTGTGCCGGGTGATAAAGAAAGAACCTTGACCAAAATAAAAAAAATTACTTCTGGCTCTACTCCTGAAATTGCTGAGCAAGTGGACCAATTATACAAAACCATTATTATAGCCGGTACTTATAAAGCACCAAGCATAAAAGTAGCCGAAGCCGCCAAGGTAATTGAAAACTGCCAGCGCGATTTAAACATCTCTTTTGTAAATGAACTAGCCCTTATTTTTGATAGAATGAATATTGATACGACAGAAGTGCTGGAAGCAGCAGGTACCAAATTTAATTTTTTGCCATTTAAACCAGGCTTAGTTGGTGGTCATTGTGTAAGTGTAGATCCTTATTATTTAACCAGCAAAGCCGAAAGCTTAGGTTACTACCCAGAGGTAATTCATAGCGGGCGAAGAATAAACGACAATATGGGTGAATTCATAGCCAACAAAGTGGTAAAATTAATGATTCAAAAAAATCATACTATTAAAGGGGCTAAAGTATTGGTAATGGGCATTACTTTCAAAGAAAACTGTCCTGATTTAAGAAACTCTAAAGTCATTGATGTAATCAATGAATTAAAAGAATTTGGCATTGCAGTAGATATTTACGACCCACAAGCCAATGAAGAGGAAGTAATGCACGAATACCAGTTGCCATTAATGAATACCTTGCCAAATAACCATTATAATGCGGTGATTCATGCTGTAGCTCACCAAAATTTCCAAACCATTGACTTCAAAAATTTATTGCTTGAAAATGGGGTTATTTACGATGTAAAAGCAATACTGCCAAAGGAAATGGTGGATGGAAGGTTATAAAATTTATTAAAATAAAATCAAATATAAAATGTTTAAAAATAAAATTTTATTAATTACTGGGGGAACAGGTTCTTTTGGTAATGCAATGCTAAGAGGATTTCTGAATTCAGATTTAAAGGAAATAAGAATTTTCAGTAGAGATGAAAAAAAACAGGAAGATATGAGAATTGAATATAGAAATGACAAACTTAACTTTGTAATTGGTGACGTCAGAGATTTCGATAGCATAAATAATGCCATGGAAGGAGTTGATTATGTTTTTCATGCAGCTGCATTAAAACAAGTGCCGTCATGTGAATTTTTCCCAATGCAAGCGGTACATACCAATATTTCTGGAGCTGAAAATGTTTTAGAAGCTGCAGCTAGAAATAATATAAAACGTTTGGTTGTTTTGAGTACCGATAAAGCAGTTTATCCAATTAATGCTATGGGTATTTCTAAAGCGATGATGGAAAAATTAGCGGTTTCAAAGGCTCGAGATCCTAGAGTTCAAAATGTTGATGCCGTTTATACTGCTACTCGTTACGGGAATGTAATGGCTTCAAGAGGATCCATAATTCCGTTGTTTATTAAACAAATTAAAGAAGGTAAACCACTAACTATAACAAATCCAGAAATGACTCGATTTATGATGTCATTAGATGATTCAGTTGAATTAGTAATGTATGCTTTTCAAAATGGAAATCCTGGAGATATTTTTGTACAGAAATCACCTGGAGCTACTATTCAGGTTTTAGCAGAAGCTTTACAAGAATTATTCAATGCCAAAAACAAAATAAATATTATTGGGGAGCGACATGCTGAAAAATTATATGAAACTTTGTGCTCCAAAGAAGAAATGTCTAAGGCAGAAGATTTAGGAAGGTTTTATAGAGTACCTGCCGATTTTAGAGATCTAAATTACACTAAGTATTTGCAAATGGATGGTCCTAAATTGGTAAATGAAGAATATAATTCACACAATACAAATCGTCTTACAAAAGACGAGTTGAAAAAGTTATTGTTGACTTTAGATTATGTACAAGAAGAATTGAATAATAATACCAATTAACTATGCTGCCATTAATTAAAACATATATCCCACCTCGGGAAATTTTAATGCCAAAAATTGAAGAGGTTTTGTATAGTGGATACATAGCTCAGGGAGAAGTTGTAGAAAATTTTGAAAGAAAATTCGAAGAATTTATTGGTAGTGGTTATACCTTATCGCTAAATTCTGGCACAGCAGCTTTGCATATTGCTTTGATTTTAGCGGGAGTAAAAGAAGGGGATGAAGTAATTAGTACCGCTATGACAGCTGAACCCACAAATGTTGCCATAAAAATGTTAGGGGCAAAAGTGAGATGGGCTGATGTCGATTATGAAACAGGAAATATTGCTCCAAAAGCGATTGAAAATGCTATTAATGATAAAACAAAAGCCATTATTGTTGTAGATTATGCTGGTACATCTGTCGATGTTAAAAGGATTCAAGAAATTTCATTAAAATATAATATTCCAGTTATTGAAGATGCTGCCCATGCCTTAGGTACCACTTATGCTGGAAAAAAAGCAGGAAACCATTTTCCTTTTACGGTATTTTCGTTTCAAGCCATTAAACATTTGACTACAATAGATGGTGGTGCCTTACAGATTCAAGACAAAGAATTGTATGAAAAAGGAAAGTTAATCAGATGGTTTGGACTAGATAAAAAACGTTCAAGATTAGATAATGATATACAAATCCAAGGATATAAGTATCACATGAATAATGTCAATGCAACCATTGGATTAGTACAATTAGAAACAATTGAACAACTTTTACAGAAATATCGAACTATTGGTAAATATTTAGATTTAAAGCTTAATGGATTGCCAGGACTTGAAACGGTTGTACATTATCCTAATTCAGAATCATCATATTGGTTATATACTTTAAAAGTGGACAGAAGAGACGATTTTGTTAAAATGATGGCAGATAATGGTTTCATGGCTTCTGAAATCCACAAACGAAATGATTTGCATACTTATTTGAATGACTACCCCTCAGAAATGCCTAATCTGGATAAATTTTATTCTCGTTTGGTACACATTCCATGTGGTTGGTGGGTAACTATAGAGGATTGCGACAAAATGATAGAATTAATTAAGAAAGGCTGGTAATGATTCCGATTTATAAACCCTATATGCCTGAAAATTTAATGCCCGAATTGAATGAAATTTTATATTCTGGTCAATTAAGTTTTGGAAAGTATGGCAAACAATTTGAATCACAATTAAAAGAATTTATTGGTTGTGAATACATATTAACAATAAATTCTTACAACACTTCTATGCAGGTGGTTTTATCCACTTTGGGATTGAAATTTGGAGATGAGGTAATTGCAAGTCCAGTCAGTTGTTTGGCTTCCAATCAACCCTTTGCTACAAAAGGGTTAAAAGTGATATGGGCAGATATTAATCCCTTAACAGGAACTTTATGTCCTAAAGATGTTGAAGCTAAAATTACAGATAATATAAAAGCTATCTTTCATAATCATTTTTGTGGGTATGTTGGAGATATTGATGCCATTAATGCTTTAGGAAAAAAATATAACATCCCAATTATTGATGATGGAATTGAAGCTTTTGGATCTGAATATAAAGAAAAAAAATTGGGTAATGTGGGAACAGATATAACTGTATTTTCATTTCAAACAGTTAGACTACCCAACACAATTGAAGGAGGAGCTATAATATTCAAAGATAAAGCGTTATACGATAAGGCTCTATTAATTCGAGATTACGGCATTGATAGATCACAATTCAGAACAGCTGATGGAGAAATTAATCCTGATTGTGATATACAGTTAGAAGGGTATGGAGGACTAATGAGTGAAGTAAATTCGTTTATTGGTACGAAGCAAATGTTAGATATTACCCAATTATTAAAACAACAGCAGCAGAATGCTATAAAATGGCAAAATGAATTAAAAAAAAGCACTGATATTAAATCATTGCAAATAAATAATAACAGCAACCCTAATTATTGGGTATTTGGTACGCTTTCAGAAAACAGTAAAGAAACGATAGCTTATTTTAAATCAAAAGGCTATTATGCAACTGGAGTTCATATCAATAATAATATTTATTCGGTATTTAATAATAAAATTAACTTAAAAGGTGTAAATAAATTTAAACAACAATTTGCCGCCATCCCTTGTGGTTGGTGGTTTTAATTAAAAATAGTATGAATACAAATCAAATAGATTTAACTGCAAAAATTCATCCAAAAGTAATTTTAGGAAAATTTAACAAAATTGGTAAAAACGTTGAAATTTCAATTTTAAATGATAGAAATGAAACAACTGTATTTTTTGGAGATAATAATGTTATAAATGATAATACAAGAATATTAATATTTGGCTCTTTAAAAGTAGGTGATTGGAATGTATTTCACAATAATATGTTAATTATGGTTGATGATTTTATTAACATTGGACATAATTGTTGGTTTGGTCAAAATACTATTTTAGATGGTGCAGGAGGATTGGATATTGGAAATGGAGTGAGGATAGGAATGTATTCACAAATATGGACACATGTAGCAAGTGGAGAATTAATAGAAGGCTGTAATCTTTTTGCTAAAAGAAAAACTATAATAGAAGATGATGTTTGGTTAGTAGGAAGTTGTATTGTTAGTTCTGGTTTAATTTTAGGAAAACGTAGTACTGCATTGATAAATTCAGTATTAACAAAAAATACAGAACCTAACAGAGCATACGCAGGCAGTCCAGCCAAATTAATGGAAAATATTAATTTCTATAATCCAATTTCATTAGATGAAAAGTACAATTTGATGATAATTTGGTTGAAACAATTTGTAAAAATTAAAAATAATGTTATTTTAAAGCTTCATGATAATGAAATTGTATTATATGATGAAATTAATTTAAATGAAGTAGTATTTACTAAAGAAAAAAACATTGTTGAGAACATCAATAAAAGTATATTTTGTTTAGAAGACAAAACATATTTTAAAACAAATAATGAACTTGAAAGAGAAATTTATAAATTTCTCTATGGAAATAAGGCGCGATTTATTCCAAATAATTAATTTTCACTAGGTGTATAAAAATATTATAGCAAATTATATAGGAAAATTTTGGGGGATTATTTCTGTATTAATTTTCGTCCCCTTGTATATAAAAACATTAGGCATAGAGGCATACGCTATAATCAATTTTTATACTGTTTTGCTCACAATAATGTATTTTGCAGATGGAGGTCTTACAGCAGCATTAAATAGAGAAATTGCAAGTAAAAACAATAAAGAATATTTGGGAAATATGCTTTTTACCATTGAAAGAGTATACTTAGCAATTTGCTCTTTTATTGTGATTGGTGTTTTTTCCTTTTCAGGAATAATAGCAAAGAATTGGTTAAATTCTCAAACAATTACTTCTGGAGATTTGTCATTATATATCAGTTTAATGGGTGTCAGTGTTGCTTTTCAGTTATATACCACATTGTATAGTAGCGGTTTAATGGGACTTGAGAAGCAAGTATTATCAAATAGTATTCAAATTTCAAGTAGTATTTTTAGATCTGCAGTGGTTTTTATACCATTATACTTTTACCCTACACTAACAACTTTTTTTTTATGGCAGGTATTTAGTAATATAATTTTCTTTTTTATTACTAGATTTAATTTGTGGAAGTTTATAATAATAGACACGACTTATAAGTTTGATATTAAAATATTAAAAACAGTAGGAAAATTTGCAGGTGGAATGATGATGATGGCAATAATTTCTTCTCTAAACACTCAAATTGATAAACTAGCAATAAGTAAAATTTTATCTTTAAAAGATTTTGGGTATTATGCTTTAGCAGGCATTTTTTCTCAAGTACCAGAATTAATCATCACTCCTGTTGCTGCAGCATTATTACCTAAAATGATTAAATATACAGCTGATACAAAAAAAAATAAACTTACAAAGTTATTTCATATAAATTCTTTTATTTTATCTGCATTAGCAACCACAGGTGCAATGGTGCTCTTTCTTTTTACAAAAGATTTTATTATTATTTGGACCCATAATATTATTATAGCAAATGCAATTGAAAATGTGACTAGGATTCTATTGATTGGAGGTGTGTTTTTATCATTTCAATATATGCCTTATTATTTAGCAATTGCTAATGGTCATACAAGAACTAATGTTAGATTTGGCATAGTAGCTTTGATATGCATAGTACCAGCTTTAATTTTTTTTGTAAAACAATACGGATTAATTGGAGCTACCTATACATGGCTTATTATGAATATGATAGTTTATATATTTTTAGGATATGTAATAATATCTATTTTTTTGGTTAATGAATTTAAAAAATGGTTTATTTATGACACTTTAATTCCACTTGGAATTAGCATAGTTGTTGGTTTTATTGGTTATTTTACAACTATTAATTTGCCAAAAGGAAATTACATACTTATTTATTCGTTGATAATTGGACTTTTTAATTTATTTATAAATATTTTGATTTTTAACATAATATTTAACAAGACAATAAAATTGAAAATAAGTAAATTAATTAATAATTTGAATTTTTAAAATATGAATGAAACACCATTATTATCTATAATAATTGCTACAAAAAATAGGGAGTTTTATTGTATTGAAGCCATAAAGTCAATATTGGCAATTGAATCACATGAACTCCAAATAGCCATTGCCGACAATAGCGATTCGGAGAAAGTAAAAGATTTTATTGATACATTATCAGATCACAGAATCATTTATAAATATGATAACTCTCCAACAAGCTCAATTGAAAATTTTAATAGGTGTTTGTCATTGGCCAATGGTGAGTATATATGCATGATTGGAGACGATGATAGCGTGCTACCCGTAATTTTGGACATTGCAAAATGGGCTAAAGCTAATGATGTAGATTCAATTTCGTCTAACAGTCTTATCCAGTATTACTGGCCAAATGCTTATATTGGTTTTGACAACGGATTACTAATTTATCCATTAATTGAGTCCAAAATCAAATCTATTGATTCAAAGAAAATAATCAAGAAGCTGGTAGCAGACGGAATAGTGAATCATTACTCATATTCAATTCCAAGAACTTATCATGGATTAGTCAAGCGGAATTTAATGAATACTATAAAAGCTAAAACGGGTAGTTTTTATGGTGGTTTAAGTCCAGACATATATTCGTCATTCGCTTTATCAAGCCTTGTAAAAAATCATTACGAATTTTCTTTGCCATTTACCATTGCGGGTGTATGTGCCAAAAGTTCGACAGCAGAGAACTTAATTGGAAAACATTCTGGTGAATTAAAAGACATGCCACATCTTAAAAACAAGCCAGATTATATTTGGGATAAAAATATTCCACAATATTATGGTGTTTATACAACTTGGTGTGAGTCTGCGTTGAAAGCACTTTCAGATATGGATGAAAAAGAACTTTATGGTAAATTCAATGTTTATCCATTGTTGGCAATTGGAATTTTGACTAACTGGAAATACATTTTTAAAATAACGATTTATAAATCAGAGGAAATTAGAAAAATTAATAATATAAACTTTATTGTATTTTGGTCTAAAATTATTTACAATATGATGATTCAAATTCGTGTGCGAGTTTCCAGGGCTTTAAATGATAAATTTTATCTTAAAAAAAGTAAAATTACTAATGTCAAAAATATAAAAAGAGCAATAGCAATTATTTCAAAAACAAAACAATATTTGAAGAGAGATAATATTTTTAACCACGTAGGAAATATTATTTACTAAAATATGTATTACTATATAATTCCATATTTTTTCCTATTATTAGGCTCTTTATTAATTAAGAATTACAATTTTAATAAATCTATAATCATTTTAATATTATTTACTTTTTTGTTTCCAGCAATTCTGATTGTTATACTTAGAGGTAATATAGGAACAGATACTTTACAATATTTACGACATTTTAATAGTTTATCAATTCAAGGCTATATTGATACTTTTGAGCCTGGTTTTAACTATCTTGCAGCTTTAATTAATTTATTTGGATTTAAAGATAATTTTGATGTAGCAATAATTGGTTTTCTTATCATATTTTTGTTAATCAAATCTTTTTCTGATTCAAAAGAAAGTGCGTTATTATTTATTTATATTTTATTCCCCATATTTTTTTATGATTTATCAATTAACACATTGAGAGCAGGTTTAGCTTTTGCTTTATCAAGTATTGCATTAGATTATTTATATGAAAAACAAAATTTTAAATTTATTTTATTTACCATTTTGTCTATTTTTATGCAATATTCAGCTATCTTTATAATTATATTTTTTCTTTTTTTTAAGTTGGAAAAAAAATATCTTATAAGTTTAATTGTGTTGATCTTTTTTATCTCAACTTCGGGATTAAGTATATTTGCGGATTATTCAGTTTATATCTTCAATAAACAAGATTTGTATAAGGATTATGTTTCACCATCTTCTATATCTGGTTTAGCTCCTATTATTTTATTCATATTAATTTTCTCAAGTTTCGTGGTTTATACTTCTAATACCCGGCCAAATAACTTGTTAATTTTAATTTTAATATTTGAAGGCTTGTCTTTTTTATTAACCAAAGTTTCTTATGCAGGTTTACGTTTTCAATTAATTTTTTTATTTGCCTTAATTCTTTTAATAAAACAAGAACAGAATATTATTACAGATAAACGTTCATTTTTTAAATTTATGTTTTTCATAGGTTTAATTGGATTTATGATTACAATGAAAAATATAACTTTCATTGATGAAGAGGCTGAGTCTACATATGTACCATATCGATTTTTTTGGGAAGAGATTTAATTAATTGTTTATTTATTATTTATGAAAATATCTATTATTATACCCGTTTATAATGCCGAAAAAACAATCATATCAACATTAAATTCAGTAGCTTACCAATCATATAAAGACTTTAATATTATAATAGTAAATGATGGCAGCAAAGATTCTTCTATTGAAATCATTGAAAATTATATTAGAATCCATTCTGATTTAGATATAAAAATTATAAGTCAGGAAAATCAAGGTGTCTCCAAAGCAAGAAATGTTGGATTAAAAATGGCGTGTGGCGATTGGATTGCTCTTTTGGACAGTGATGATAAATGGTTGGCAAATAAACTAGAAAGACAAATGCAGATTCTTGTAGAAAACCCAAATATTGATTTTTTAGGAGCGAATAGAATTGGAGAATATTATAGTTTTTTTTTAAATACTAAATTTGGGGTTTTAACTAGATTAAGGGCTAAAGTTTTGCTTTTTAAAAATTTTTTTCCTACATCAACTGTTATCTTTAAAAAAAGTATTATTGAAGAAATCGGTCTTTTTGATGAGAATCAAAAGCATTGCGAAGATGTAAATTATTTTATAAAAATATCAAATTGTAAAGAATGTTATTTGTTAAATGAGGGTTTAATAATGACTGGGGATGGTAATATTCATTATAAAGAAAAAGGGTTGTCAAGTAATTTATGGGCAATGCAAAAAGGTGAGCTTACAAATCTTAATTTTGCATATAATGCTAAAATTATTACTATTTTAGATTATTTTATAATATTAAATTTCTCATTTCTTAAATATTTAAGGAGGGTTTTGTTAGTGAAAATCAACAAGTTTTGATTTTATTTTGGTATCAATTTTATACTCATATGAACGAAACAAGAATTATAGTTGATTAAAAAATATGATTGCATCGAATATCATAGAAAAATGTGTTGTTAAAATGAAAATTGTTATCGTAATAACAGATTACGGAAGTTTCAATAATTTTTTAGCTGAATTAGCTATAAATTTGAGTAGTGAAAATGAAATTCATGTAATTTGTTCAGATGTCAATATAATTAATATAATAAACAAATTTGATTATACTCAATATAACTTAGTGTTTCATAAGGTACATATTCCTAGAACAACTTCAGTATTAAAGCTAATAAAAAGCTCTTTTGAGATTAGCAAAATAATTAAGGAAGTAAATCCCAAATTGGTATGTGCTCATTTTACAACTGGTATATTTCCATCAATTTTATTTAGAGTAAGAAGTATAGAATATTGGGGTGTTTTTCATGGATTAGGAATGAATTCGACTAAAGGTCTAAGGAAAATAATGTTTTTCATTGTTGAAATATTTAGTTTAATGCGTTTGGATAGACGATTTCTAATCAATAATAAAGATTTTAAATTAGTAAGTAATATATTTATACGTAATACATTTAAATATAACTCTTGTGGAGTTGGATGTGATATAAACAAATTTGATAAAGATAAATTTAATGAATCAGATATACATAACCTAAAAAAAAAATTAAATATTGATGATAAATTTGTCATAACTTATACAGGGAGGTTTGTTAAGTTTAAAGGGTTTGATTTGGTTTATAGAAGCTTTATTAATTTAGCGAATGAATTTCCTCACAAATTTATTTTATTACTAATTGGTGGAAGAGACTCTATCCATTCAACAGGGCTTTCAGAACAAGAAGAGACAGATTTGCTAATAAACAGTAATATAATTAATATAGGTTTTACTTCAGAAGTTGAAAAATATTTAGCATTATCAGATGTTTTTTTATTTCCAAGCAAAAAAGAAGGATTGCCAGTTTGCATTATAGAAGCTTTAGCTATGGGGTTACCGGTAATTACATTGGATGAAAGAGGAAATTCAGATGTTGTGAAAGATGGTTTTAATGGATATCTAATTGAATCTATTTCTAAAATTCATGATACAAATGTTATTTATTTAAAATTGAAACACTTATATGAAAATCCAAATGTGCTTGATTTGTTATCAAAAAATTCTTTAATAAATCGTAAGAAATATTCTAGAACATTATTTATTGACGAGCAATTGAAACTTGTTAAAAATTTCAAAAAGGGACTCAAAAACGAATCAGAATAGATTGAATGTTCACATTAACCCTGCGAAGACCTTTTGATTTTAAATAGTGGATGAATAAATTAGGATAATAAATGAAAATAACAATTACAATTACAGGCGCCTCAGGATTTGTGGGATCAAACCTGCTGCCTTACCTGCAAAATGCAGGTTATACAACAATAGGAGTTTCAAGAAATCCACGTGTAAATGAATTTAGTTATGAAGAACTAACAACAGAAACTTGGAACAATGCAAATGCAATAATTCACTTAGCTGGTAAAGCTCATGACTTAAAAAAAGTATCCAATTCAGAGGAATATTATGAAGCTAATTTTGAGTTAACCAAACAATTATTTGACGCGTTCTTGAATTCAAAAGCTTCTGTTTTTATTTTCATGAGTTCCGTTAAAGCAGTGGCAGATGAAGTAAATGGAGTTTTAGATGAAGATAATTCACCAAACCCCAAAACGCATTACGGAATTTCAAAGTTACAAGCAGAACAATATATATTATCAAAAGAAATTCCTGAAGGCAAACGAGTTTATATTTTAAGACCTTGCATGATTCATGGTCCTGGCAATAAAGGAAATTTAAATTTACTTTATAAAATGGTAGCTAAAGGTATTCCTTGGCCATTAGGGGCATTTGAAAATAAAAGATCTTATTGTAGCATAGATAATGTGTGCTTTATCATTAAAGAATTATTGGAACGGGAAGATATTCCATCTGGTATATACCATATGGCAGATGATGATGCTCTTTCAACCAATGAAATGATTCAGTTAATTGCGGCATCTCAAAATTTAAGACCCCGCATTTGGAAACTACCAAAAAGCATGATTAAAAATTTAGCTCGCCTAGGAGATTTATTTCACTTGTCACTCAACACTGAAAGATTGCAAAAATTAACAGAATCGTACCAAGTTAGCAATAATAAAATAAAGGTTGCTTTGGAAAAACCACTGCCTATAAGTAGTAAAGATGGTTTAATCAAAACCTTTCAATCATTTAAGTAATCATATGTCCCGTATTTTTGACATGCTGTTTTCAATCATTGGATTATTAATACTGAGTCCTGTTATTATAGTGCTATATATCATTGCCTATTTTGATAGTGGTTCGCCTATTTTTAAACAACAACGTGTAGGTAAAAATAAGCAACCATTTATGTTAATGAAATTTCGTTCCATGCACGTAAATACCAAATCTGTAGCAACACATTTGGCCAATGCCAATGCCATTACTCCTTTTGGTGGTTTTTTACGCAAATCAAAATTAGACGAATTACCCCAATTGGTCAATGTTTTTTTAGGTCAAATGAGTCTTGTAGGACCACGCCCTAATTTGTTTAACCAAGAAGAGCTTATCAATGAAAGAGAAAGCAGAGGTGTATATGCCATGCGCCCTGGAATTACTGGTTTGGCACAAATCAATAAAATAGACATGTCTACACCCAAATTACTTGCAGAAACAGATGCAAAAATGATATCCACTTTTTCAACAATAAATTATTTCTATTATATTTTTGCAACTGTATTTGGCAAAGGTTTTGGAGATAGAATTGTTAAATAATTGAAAATACCAGCCATTGCAGGCGTCCTCGCCTTCAATATTTAAGTAGAGGCTTTGCATTGCAAGGTCTTTTTTTTTGTTTAAAAAGTAAAATTTCAGTGGTTTGGTGGGGATATTAACTACAGATAAAAATCCCATTATCCGGAGTCTGAAGCCTAGCCTTTGCAGAGGGACTTCGGATTTAAAAATGAGAAAGAGTCTCCAGAGTTGTTTGTAGCTTTGGTCACTGAGCTTGTCGAAGTGTGTTTTTTTTCCGCCTCCCGTGATCGCATTATTTTTAAAACAATAAAAATAAATGAACATTGTAATATGCAATTTATATATATATTTGCACAATTAAAAATGCAAAATGGATATTTTATTAGAACAATCAGAACGCTTAATAAGCAATATTGACCTAAGTTTTAAGCGCTATTTATTTGATATTATTCAGTGGAATAGTCGCTTAATTGGTATAAAAGGTGCAAGGGGAACAGGAAAAACAACGCTTTTGTTACAATGGATTAAAGAACAAAATCTTCCCACAGAGAAAGCAGCTTATTTTTCATTGGATGATTTGTATTTTTTGGAACATTCATTGAAAGACACAGTAACTCAATTTTATAAAAATGGTGGTTTGGTAATAGTGTTAGATGAGGTACATAAATATAAAAATTGGTCAATAGAAATTAAAAATATTTATGATTTTTTTCCAGAATTAAAAATAATCTTTACAGGTTCTTCAATCATTGACATCAGTAAGCAAGAAGGTGATTTAAGCAGAAGAGCCTTAATGTATGAACTTCCAGGTTTGTCCTACAGAGAATACTTATCCATGTTAGGTATCATAAATCTTCCCGTAATTGGATTGGAAGAATTACTGTTTAAAAGTGCTGAAATCAAAAAAAAAATTCCCAATAATTTTCGTCCACTAGCACATTTTAACAACTACTTGAATTACGGGTATTATCCCTTCGGAATAGTTGATAGTTCTTCTATTCACCAACGAATCAATCAATTGATCCGAACTATTGTAGAAGTAGATATGGCCGAATTAAAAGATTTTGACATTCGCAATGCCAAGAAATTATTGCAACTCATTTATGTTATTGCACAACAAGTACCTTTTAAGCCTAATATTTCAAGCTTAGCTATTAAAACAAGTATTCACAGAAATTCATTAAACAATTATTTGTATTATTTGGCGCAAGCCAAAATTCTATCCCTATTATTTCCAGCTGGAAATAGTACTGCCTTATTGCAAAAACCCGAAAAAATATTCTTAAACAATACTACATTATTAGCTGCATTAGCGGAGCAAAAACCAAATATCGGAACTGTTCGCGAAACATTTTTTCTTTCACAGCTACAACCCTTGCATAAAGTACAAATGCCTAGTCAAGGAGATTTTTATGTTAATGATTGCTATACTTTTGAAATAGGGGGCAAAGGCAAAGGGCAAAAACAGCTTGAAGCAATAGAAAATGCTTGGGTTGTTAAAGATGATATTGAATATCCAATGCTGAAAACTATACCTTTATGGATGTTTGGCTTGTTGTATTGAGGAATCTCAGCCGGTTTTGATTTGCAATCCAAATCAATTAGTTGAACTGAGGTTGGTGAAAACAATAGCACAGACAAAGTTCCACCCCGTCAGTTAGCCAACTGAAACCACTCAAGAGGGGAATTGCATAGTTCTTCATTCATACATCTCACCTCCCACCTCTCAATTCATACTTTATACTTCATACTTCTTAATTCATAATTCATAATTCATAATTCATAATTCATAATTCATAATTCATAATTCATAATTCATAATTCATAATTCATAATTCTCAGAGTTGGTTTCTAAGGCAAGAAGATGCTTACAGCATGACATATGTGAGTTTTTTTTTTCTAATAGCTACTGGATGTTTACTTTTTTCTAATTCATAAACCCCAACTCTAAACTCCCACCTCTCAATTTATACTTTATACTTTATACTTTATACATTATACTTTATAATTCTCAGAGTTGGTTTCTAAGGCAAGAAGATGCTTACAGCATGACGTATGTTGTTTTTTTTTTCTATAGCTATTGGATGTTTACTTTTTTCTCATTCATAAACCCCAACTCTCACCTCCCACTTCTCAACTCTCAATTCAAAATTTATACTTCATACTTAATACTTCTTAATTCATAATTCATCATTCTCAGAGTTGGTTTCTGAGGCACGAAGATGCTTACAGCATGACGTATGTTGGTGTTTTTCTATAGCTATTGGATGTTTACTTTTTTCTCATTCATAAATCTCACCTCCCACCTCTCAATTCATACTTTATACTTCATACTTTATACTTTATACATTATACTTTATAATTCTCAGAGTTGGTTTCTAAGGCAAGAAGATGCTTACAGCATGACGTATGTTGTTTTTTTTTCTATAGCTATTGGATGTTTACTTTTTTCTCATTCATAAACCCCAACTCTCACCTCCCACTTCTCAATTCATACTTTATACTATATACTTCATACTTCTTAATTCATAATTCTCAGAGTTGGTTTCTAAGGCAAGAAGATGCTTACAGCATGACGTATGTTGTTTTTTTTTCTATAGCTACTGGAAGTTTACTTATTTCTCATTCATAAATCTC
>CANGPW010000056.1 GCA_947456185.1 Bacteroidota bacterium
CAGCAGTGATGGCCATTGACATTTCCTGAATTCCAAATCCTTTTAAATTTTGGGTATTGAAATGATTGAGTAATTTTTCGTAACTATATTGGTATTGAAAAATCCATTCATCTAATTGATAGCTATATAGTTTTTCTCCAAATTTTTGTTTAAAAAAGTTAAACTGTTTTTTAGAAACCAATACTTCTGATGGTTTAAAACCTTGTACTAATTTATCAATATATTCTAAAGAACCTTGCGAAGCCATAAACTCACCAGTTGATAAATCTAAAAAAGCAATTCCTGCTTCTTTATCATTATCTAAATGAATGGCGCAAAGGTAATTATTGCTTTTATTGTCAAGTATTTTATCGTTATAACTAACACCAGGAGTAATGAGTTCTGTAACACCACGTTTTACAATGGTTTTTGTCATTTTTGGATCTTCCAATTGATCGCAAATAGCTACTCGTTGGCCAGCACGAACCAGTTTTGGTAAATATGTATCTAACGAATGATGAGGAAAACCAGCTAGTTCTATAAAAGTGGCTTGACCATTGGCACGTTTGGTTAAAACAATACCTAAAATTTCAGCTGTTTTAACGGCATCTGCACCAAAAGTTTCATAAAAATCTCCCACACGAAACAGCAAAATAGCACCAGGATATTTGGTTTTTATGGTGTTATACTGCCTCATTAAAGGCGTTTCGTTATCTGGATTATCGGGGTTATGTTTCTTAGCCATTATTTTACTTATTTTATTATTCCAATAAAATATTGCTGTGCAAATTAGTTAATATGCTTATGAAAGTATAGTGTGTGAATAATTTTTTTGTTTAGTTTATTAATTACAAACTTTCGTCCTATTTCAATTCGTATTGCGATGTAAATATTTTCCAAACTCAGAGAAGTGAATAATCGCGACCCCACAACTAATAAATAACCAAACAAAAAAGCGACCCTTACGAGTCGCTTTTTTTTAACTTTGTCCAAGTTTAAAACTTTAACAAAGTTCTGTGAAGTAATACTTTAGTTAGCTTGGCTAGCTATTGGTGCTGCGTCTAATATTTCTTGGCTTACACCACTGGCATATTGTTCAAAGTTTTTAACAAACATATTTCCCAATTTATTGGCTTGTGCATCATAAGCATCTTTATCAGCCCAAGTATTGCGTGGGTTTAATATTTCAACGGGTACATTTGGGCAAGTTGTTGGCATTTGGTAACCAAATACTGGGTGTTGTTCAAATGTTACATTGTTTAATTCACCATTTAACGCTGCAGTAATCATGGCACGGGTGAAAGATAATTTCATACGTGAACCAGTTCCATAAGCCCCACCGCTCCAACCTGTGTTAATTAACCATACGTTTACGTTAGGATTGTCTTTTAATTTTTTACCTAATAATTCAGCGTATTTTCCAGGGTGTAAAGGTAAAAACGCTTTACCAAAACAAGCAGAGAAAGTAGCCGATGGTTCGGTAACTCCAGCTTCTGTACCAGCTACTTTAGCAGTGTAACCACTAATGAAACTATACATAGCCTGACCTACATTTAATTTAGAAATTGGAGGCAATACACCAAAAGCATCTGCTGTTAAAAAGAAAATGTTTTCTGGCGTTTTTCCAACCGAAGGCACTGCAATGTTATCAATTAAATTAATTGGATAAGCAGCACGTGTATTTTCAGTTACTGAAATATTTGTATAATCAACAGTAGAAGTTCCCGGAATAAAACGCGTGTTTTCAACCAATGAACCAAAACGGATGGCATCAAAAATTTGAGGCTCTTTTTCCTTGGTTAAGTCTATACATTTTGCATAGCAACCACCTTCAAAATTAAATACTGAATCTTCAGCCCAACCGTGCTCATCGTCACCAATTAACTTACGATCAGGATCGGCACTTAAAGTAGTTTTACCAGTTCCTGATAAACCAAAGAATACAGCAGTATCGCCATTTTTACCAATATTTGCAGAGCAATGCATTGATAAAGTATTACGTTCTTGAGGTAATACATAGTTTAGCACAGTGAAAATACCTTTTTTCATTTCGCCTGTGTAACCGCTACCTCCTATTAAAATAATTTTTCTTGAAAAATCAATAATAGAAAAGTTATGTTGGCGGGTTCCGTCTTCAGCAGCATTTGCTTTAAAACTTGGCGCATTTAAAATTAACCATTCAGTTCCAAAATTAGCTAACTCGCTAGCTTCAGGACGAAGGAATAAGTTATTGCAAAATAAATTATGGTAAGCAGTTTCGTTTACAACGGTTAGATTTAATCTGTAACGTGGGTCTGCACATGCATATGCATGACGCATATAAACTTTTTTACCAGCATAGTGAGCAATTACTTTGTTCATTAATTTTTCAAATTGATCGCTTTCAAAACGATTGTTCACATCGCCCCACCAAACAGTGTTTTCAGTTTTAGTATCCAGTACACAAAATTTGTCTTTTGGAGAACGTCCCGTAAATTCACCGGTATCGGCCATTAAAGCTCCAGTATCTGTTAACAAGCCTTCGCCATTAATAACAGCGTGGCTAACTAACTCTGCTGGGGTAAGGTTTTGGTAAGCAAATGAAGCGCTTTCCAAAATCTTATTTACGATTGAAATATTTGTCATAATTCAGGTTTTTAATAAATAATTAAATGCGAAAGTATTTTTTTATTTGATTTTAAAAAGCACTTTTTAATTTGAAACTGCTAGCAATGATTAAAATCAAAAAAGTATTTATAAAACTTAAGTAAGAAAATTTGTTTTATTTAATTCATTTAATCAATGTTTTATATTTAGTGAGTGTGATTTTATTGCGTTGCAATTAGCTAAAAAAATTAAAATCATTTTTAAGTAAATTTACTTCAATTGCAGTGCTTTTTACATTAATGAATTACAACATTTATTGAACCGAAAATTTTAAATAAAATAATTATATTTGTTCCTTCAAAAATAATTAAAAATTGAATGTTTGATAGAGAAAGACCTAGTTTTGAGGAAAGCAATAATGTAACTGTTCAAAGGTGTTTTTATGCTTATGAATTTGCTAAACCATACATAACAGATAAAGTTACTGCCGATATTGGTTGTGCCGATGGATACGGAACACAGTTTTTAGCTGATTTTACTAAGTCGACAGTTGGTGTTGATTACAGTGAAATTACCATTGCAGAGGCAAGAGCGAAACATGCTAGCAAAACAAATTTGACCTTTAAAGCTGGAAAAGTACCGCCAATACCTTTGGAAGATGAAAGCATGGATGTGATTACTGCTTTTCAATTTATTGAACATATTGAGCTTCGCAAAGCTTTTATGGAAGACGTAAAACGTGTGTTAAAGCCAGGAGGAATTTTTATTTGTACCACTCCAAATATAAAAATGAGCATTGCGCGTAATCCGTTTCATGTGTTTGAATATACTTTTGATGAAATGCAAAAAGAAGCTGCTAGTATTTTTACAAGCATAGAATTGCAAGGATTGCAAGGCAATGAAATAGTTAATAAATACTATGATGATAACTCAAAGTGGGCAAAACGTATTTTAATTTTTGATCCATTAGGTTTACACAAATTAGTTCCAGCAAATTGGTTGATTGCGCCTTATAATTTTTTAACAAGTTTAATGCGTAAAAACTTGAAAGAAACCAATAATAATACGCTTACTATTACTTCCAAAGATTTCTTTTTAACAAAAGATAATTTGGATAAAACTTGGGATATTTATTTAATAGCTCACAAATAATTTTATAAAAAAATGAAAGGTACAGGATTAGCTTTAGTTACACCATTTAAAATTGATTTTTCTATTGATTTTGATGCTTTGTCAAACTTAATAGAACATGTAATTAATGGCGGTGTAGAATATATAGTTGCTTTAGGAACGACTGGCGAAAGTGTAACTTTAAACAAAGACGAAAAGAAGCAAGTTTATCAATTTATTCAACAACAAGTAAAAGGCCGAGTGCAATGTGTAGCAGGCCTTGGCGGTAATTATACAGATGAATTAGTTGATTATATTAAAGCATTTGATTTCACAGGTTATGATGCTGTACTTTCTGTAAGTCCGTATTACAATAAACCCAATCAAGAAGGAATTTTTCAGCATTTTATGCAAGTGGCAAAAGTCTGTTCAAAGCCAATTATTTTATACAATGTTCCTGGACGAACAGGAAGTAACATGACTGCCCAAACAACTTTACGTTTGGCAAATGCTAACAGCAAATTCATTGCTGTAAAAGAGGCAAGTGGAAATTCGGAGCAATTCATGGATTTAATTCATCAAGCTCCCGCTGGTTTTTCAGTAATTAGTGGCGATGATAATTTGACGGTTCCTTTTATTTCTATGGGAATGACAGGTGTAATATCTGTTATTGGACAAGCGTATCCACAAAAGTTTTCAAATATGGTTCGTGCCGCGTTAAACAATGATTTTGTTACTGCTCGTAATTTGCATTTTGATTTGTATAATATCATGAAATCTATTTATTTGGATGGAAATCCGGGTGGAATAAAAGCGCTTTTAAACCAAATGGGAATATGTGAAAACATTGTTCGTTTGCCTTTGGTTCCAGTGAATCATTCAGCCCTCGAAACCATCATAAAACATTTTAATGAAACTAAATTTTAATTCAGTATTTTCAATTGCCATTTTAGTTTTGGTTGTTGCGTGTAGTCCAAAACCAAAGGAGCTTAATTTAGTGATTTTAAAATATCTAAAATAATATATCCAATTGAAGGCGACAGTTCACGCAGCTTCACTTTTGAGGCAAGTATACCTGTTTTTGAGGGAGGTAGCCAACAATTAATTGATTCAATAAATACTTTTATAGGACAAACATTTTTTGAACATTAAAACAAAACATCCGATTTAAAACAATTAATTAAAGCCGAATCAGATAGTTTTTACCAAGATTATTTTCGCGACTTTTCAGATTTTAACGAAGTTGAATTTCCTCTTAATTACAATTATATTTATAAATTTACTGTTGCGTTTCTAAATACTAAACATGTAACACTAAAATACGAAAATTATGCATATACAGGCGGTGCTCATGGAAATTATAGCACTTTGTATTATGTATTTAATGCAGAAAATGGCAAGCTTTTATTGTCAGTAAGTGATTTGGTAAGTGATACTTTAAAATTAAAAGAAATTGCAAAGCAACTATTTTATAAACTTAAAAATATTGATGTAAATAAATCAATTAATGATCAAGGATATTGGTTTGAAAAGAATGAATTTAGATTAAATAGTAATTTTGGATTATTAAAAGACACATTGATATATATTTATAATCCTTATGAAATAACAAATTATGCAGAAGGACAAACTGAATTAAAAATTCCAATGAACTTGCTTAAATAAGATTTTTAGCTTGTAGTTTTTGATTTCAAATCTTTAATATTAAGACAACCAAATTCATAAAATGATAAAATTGAAATTCAATTAAATTTCAATTTTCAATTAATGATAGTAGATAAAAAAATATAAATCAACTTACCATTTTTAAAACAAAAATTATGTATACTTGTATAATTATATGAAAAATTTTACATTATTTTTAATTCTTCAGTTGGTGGTTTTCAGTATGAAAGCCCAAAGTAATTTTGCAGTTTATGGAAATGCTGGAATTCCTGTAAATACTAATTTTGACAACCCGCCAACTCATAGTGCATATGCAGACTTTGGTTTTAGGTATTATTTCTACAAGGGTCTTTCTGTTTCATTAGAAGCAAACAAAGCCTTTTTTAAACAAAGTTTAGATTTTACAAAAGCAAATGCAAACTACTATACACAAACTAATGGTGTTGGTTTAGTGTTAATGAATGAAATAAAAATTAGTTCACGTTCTCATATTGGAATAGGAATTGGCGGCTCCAATGGTTTTTTTAATGGAAGGGTATTTGCACAAAATGAACCGTATTTTTACCAAACAACTGGAGCTCAAAACATAAAATTTAATCAAGATTTTTTAACATTTAAAGCACAAATTTTATATAAGCACACCGTTAATAAATTCTTTGATACTCAAATAGGGCTAAGTCATCACCTAACACAAGGATATTTTTTAGATATGTATACTGATGTTACAAATAGAAAATATGATGAATATACCGTATTATTTGTTGGATGTGTATTTAAATTCGAAAGTAGCAAACATGTAAAAGGTTCTTCGGGAAGCTCTAGAACTATTCCAATAAAATTAAAATGTCCTTCATTTTAGTTAGTAGAATTTTTACCTTTTACAAAAATCAGTTAGTATTCAATTTCCAATTCTAGTAATTGTCTTAATGTAGCTAAATCAGGGTTTTGTTCCACCATTTTGTTAAATTTATCTTCTGCCGAAAGCGATTTTGTTTCAGGAATTAATGCATTGTCTACCTCAAATTCTAAATTTATCTTCGTATTTTTTAAATTGATTCTAAAAAATTGCAACGCATTTAAACGTTGGTCCTCACACAAAGTTTTTTCGTGGTTATTGGCAAAAATTACACTTATTATATCATTTTCATGGATCACTAATTTGCGTTCCTTCATGAAGCTTAAACTTGCTTTGTCAAGCTGAGTTATAAAAGCACTCCAGGCATTATTTAAATCGGTTTCGGTATAAGCTTCATTCTGATTTACCACTACATTTTCAATAGAAGTTTCTAAATCCTCATTGTTTGAAATAATAGTATCCGATTTCAATTTTTCAGCCATTTGTTCTTTCTTTTGCAAGAACAAATCATCTGTTTTTTTGCCAAACATTCCACCATTTTTTGCAATTGGTGGCATTTGTATTGCCATAGGTTTTGGTTCCTGAACTATGGTTAAATTTTCGGAAATAGAAGTTATAGTTGTTTCTTTATCACTAGTATTTATAGGCGTTTCCGCTGAATTGATAGGAGTGTTTATAGTTGATTCTGCTTTTGTTTCAGCTACAGAATCGGAAAAATCAACTATTTTTTTTTTAAGTCAACGTTACTGTTTTGTAAGTTGATATATGATTGAATATGGCTTAATTTCATCAAGCATAATTCTACATGCAGCCTCGCATTTTTCGATGATTTGTAATCCAACTCGCATTTGTTTAATAAATTCAATGCATTTAACATCAGCGCTGTATTACAAGATTTGGCTTGCTCCAAAAACTTAACTGAAACACTTTGAGAAACCTCCAAAAGTTTAACAGTATCTGGATGTTTGCAAACCATTAAATTACGAATATGTTCGCTGAATCCACCAATGAAATGTAAGGCATCAAAACCATTGTTCAATATATCATCGAACAACAAAAGTAAGCCTGCTAAATCTTCGTTTAACAATAAATTTACCGCTTTAAAATAATAATCGTAATCGAGTATATTTAAGTTATTAATTACATCTTGGTATTTAATATTATTTCCGCTAAAACTTACAATTCTATCAAAAATAGAAAGTGCATCGCGCATGGCACCATCTGCTTTTTGGGCTATAATGTGCAAAGCATCATCTTCGGCAATGATGTTTTCTTTATCGCAAATTTCCCGTAATTGTTTTACTGCATCTTCAATTTTTATTCTATGAAAATCAAAAACCTGACAACGAGAAATAATGGTTGGTAAAATTTTATGTTTTTCGGTAGTTGCTAGTATGAATTTAGCGTAAGGAGGTGGTTCCTCTAAGGTTTTTAAAAATGCGTTGAAGGCATTTGCACTTAGCATGTGAACCTCATCAATGATGTATATTTTATAAGTTGCTCCTTGTGGTGCATAACGAACTTGATCAACCAAAGCCCTGATATCATCTACAGAGTTATTGCTGGCAGCATCTAATTCATAAATATTAAAGGAGGCGTTATTATTAAATGCATTACAACTATCGCAATTGTTACAAGCTTCTAATTCAGGAGTTAGGTTGGTACAATTTATAGTTTTTGCTAGTAACCTAGCAGACGTAGTTTTACCTACACCACGAGGACCGCAAAACAAAAAAGCATGTGCTAAATGTTTGTTTTTGATGGCATTTTTTAACGTTTGTACCACATGACTTTGGCCAATTACAGTATCAAAACTTGCCGGACGATATTTACGGGCCGAAACCACAAAATTTTCCATGTCCGCAATTAATTTTATTTTTCTCACATAATAAAATTAAACTGCTAATTGTGGATATTTTTTTTGCTTTTGAAGCTTGCTTCTTGCAACTCATAAAAATCCTAGTTATACATTCTCCAACGAATGCCAAACCTAAAAGTAGTTAAAGCCAATGGATTTCCGGGTGTACTGTAAAATCCTTTAGATGCAACCCAATCTTGGTTCAAATGTTCGTAGGAAGCAAAAATAACTGCATGGCGAATTTCACCACAAACAAAAACATTGATTAATGGATAGTTTCCTATGAGTTTTTTGTCTTGTAAATAAAACCCTCTGGTGGCAGGGTTGTATGCTTGCGCATAAAAATCGGTATTGTAAAATACATCAATTCCCAACTGTAAATTCAATGCTTTTTGAAACATCATTTGTTGGAAATAATAACGCAAAATGGCTCCAACTTCTGGCAATCGAATATAGTTTTCTGAAGCCTTTTGATAAATGATTCTGTTATCAAAATAAAACTTCCAAAGTTGAAAGGTTTTTTGAACTTCCAAAGTATTTACCAAAGCAATATCATTGTTTTGAATTGGCGTAGCATCTTTACCATAATACACCCAATTTGCCAAAATATTTTGGTTAAATATAAACTTAAAATTATGCTTAAACACGCGTGATTGTAGCGAGCCATGAATGTTTGAAATGTTAATTTTATTGAAATTACCGTTATCCCAATTAAATTGAGTGCTGTTAAAGTAAGTAAACGTAAAATCGGGTGTATATAAATGGTTAAATATACCACCACTCAAATTAAACCAAGGCGTTTTATAACCAATATCACCACTTAATTTTAAGTCGTTTTGATTATAACCTAATGGCGAATAGGCGCCATGTGCTTTAAACGAAAAGCCATAATTTTTATAAACTTCTCGTTCAATGGTTCCTTCAAAAATAACATTGTTATAAGATCGTTTATTGGTTTGTAAATCAGTATTTAAAAATTGATGCGTAGCAGCTAATTCCACAAAACGCATTTCAGTTTTTCTGTCGGTATTATAAAGTGTGTAAGCAAATTTATTGGTAAAAGTTTGAGAAGTAACTGAATCGTTAAATGCTTTAATGGAACTATTTGGGAAAATAGCTTCGTTCGAATCGTTGGTTACTCTTAAATAATATACTTCATCTTCGGCCTTTAAAGTATGGCTAAAATGACCATAACTTACAAAGTTTTCGGTGGTATCTTCGTTGTTAAATTGTGTAGTTGATTTACCATAATAAAAATATTGTTTTAGGTAAAAACTTCTATTTCTAAAGCCATTTTCGGTGGTGTTTAAGTTTACATTTCCTGTTTTTCTTCCGCCCGATATTGCTTCAAATGATGAATCACTATTTAGTCCGCCACTTTCTTCGTTGTAACCTAAGTTCCAAGTTAAATTGGCTAATAAGGCATAATTTCCTGTTTTGGATTGATAATAATTAAAAGCTTGGGTATAATATTCACTGTTTTTTTGTCGAACAAAATTTCCTTTAGAAGTCAGCCTAAAATAATCAATTCCAAACATCCAACGTGGCGTAACATTAATGGCTAATTTGGTTTTTAAATAAATCATGTCAACACCACCTTGAGTAAAATTGATGTCGGTAATGGGTTGTTTTGAATTATAATATACTCTTTCCTCAGGTTTATAAAAATAAAAACTCCAAGGATTTTGTGTAAATTTATAACCCAAACTTTTGTTATAATCAAAAATTAAGGATTGACTTGCAGTACCAATATTTCCCATATCTTGAAACAAACCATATTTGGAATACATGGGATGAAACAATTCATTTTTAGTAATGCTGGTATCTAAAGGCAACCATTTTTCATTTCTGTCTATTTGTTTTTCAGTAATGGTATAAGTAATTATTTTACTTTTAAAAATATTGGTATCTATTTGTGCACTTGCACTTTGATGCAAGCTAAAATATAAAAGGAGGAGTATAAATATATAAAATTGTTTCATTGTTTTTTATTATTTAGGTAAATAAATTTACCTTTTTCAATTTGATTGGCTAGCCAAAATGATACCAATTATTTGATACTGCGAATTAACTTTTTTTATTTGGAAATTTCTTTCACAAAGTTAAGTTACTTTTGCACTGCAATTTTTTTACATTGCAAAGCAACATTTATGAAGTTTGAAGAGTATAATATATCGCCCGAAATAAAGAAAAGCATCGCAGAATTGGGGTTTAGGCGTCCTACTGATATTCAGTTTAAAGCCATCGGTCCCATTTTAAAAGGCGAAGATGTAATGGCGGTAGCACAAACAGGAACAGGAAAAACGGCTGCATTTGCCATTCCAATTCTTCATTTATTACAACAAAGAAGAAAGAAAGGTACTTATATTAAATGCTTAGTTTTACTTCCAACTCGCGAATTAGCGGTTCAAATTACGGAGGTTTTTAAAGCTATTTCAAAATATACCGATTTGAAAATAGTTTGTTTAATGGGTGGCGTTGGACAAGACGATCAAATTTTTGATTTAACAGTTGGTGCAGATGTGGTAATTGCCACTCCAGGCCGCATGTTCGACTTGCAAAGTCAGGGTTATATTGAACTAGATAGGGTAGAAATGTTGGTACTTGATGAGGCTGATAAAATGCTTGACAAAGGATTTAACAAAGACATTCACGATATTATTAAACGCATTCCAAGGGTTCATCAAACATTGTTTTTTTCGGCTACTTTAAATCGTCAAATAAAAACTTTGGCATATTCAGTAGTTGCAAATCCAATTAGAATTCAAATTTCACCTAAAAATCCTGTTTCTAAAAATGTAAGTCATGCCTTGGCTTATGTAGAAATGGACGATAAGCGTTTTTTCTTAGAACGCTTAATCAAAGAAGCACCCGAAAGTAAAATATTGGTTTTTGTAAGAACAAAAGTTCGTGCAGAACGCGTGTTTACTGCAATGCAAAGAGTTGGCATTGTAACGCTAACTATGCATGGCGATAAGGAGCAAGAAGACCGATTAGCGGTAATGAATGATTTTAAATTGGGGAATGTAAAAGTTTTAATTGCTACCGATTTAAGTGCAAGAGGAATTGATATTGAAAATGTAGATTATGTAATCAACTACGATTTACCAGATTTACCTGAAAATTATGTTCACAGAGTAGGCAGAACAGGTAGGGGAGTAAAATCAGGAAAAGCAGTTTCGTTTTGCAGTGAAGAAGAAAAGAAAATACTAAAAGACATTGAAACATTTTTGGGAAATGAAATTAATTTGTTAGAAGTAGACAAAGCAACATACTTGGAAACGCTTGATTTTAGTGATGATGGAAATAAAAACTGGAAAGCATTACTCAAAGACAATGCGCAATTTGCCCAAAAGAAAGAAGTGAAAAAGAAACAGAAAAGGTTTTAGAAAAGTAAAATTTTTCTAAAAAAACGCTTTTTAGAGATTGTTTTGTTATGTTTGATTTAGTCAAAACATATTTTGTAAAAAGTTAGCAATTAAAAAATAGATATGAAAAAAATAATTTTTACAGCATTAATCATCATATCAGGATTCATAGTTTTAGAATCTTTTGGAACAAAAGGCTTAGGTAAAAAAGATGGTACAGAGCCAGGATATACTGGATCTCCAGGTGATTCTTTAAAAAACTGCACAGCTTGTCATGGAGGAAAAGCATACAATGAAATTGGATGGATAAAATCAAATATTCCTTCAAGTGGTTATGTTCCTGGTACTTCTTATAGAATTGAAGCTATAGGTTATGGAGTTACACATAACAGGTTTGGTTTTTTGGTTTCGCCACAGGCAATCAATGGAAATTTATTAGGAACTTTAGAATTAATTGATACGGTGAAGACTAAATTAGTTGGTAACAATAAATACATCACTTATACAGCAAAAGGAGTGGATGGTATAGATTCATTGGCTTGGTATTTTAATTGGATTGCACCTGCTGCAGGAACTGGCGATGTGGTGTTTTATGGTGGTTTTAATTCAAACCAAGATGGACACAAAGGGGGCGATATAACCCATCTTTCAACTTTAAGAGTGAAAGAAACTGGAACTGCAAGTGTTTATAATTTAAACAATAATTTCAATCAAGTTATTGTTTATCCAAACCCAGTTACTGATATTTTAAACATCAATTTTGAGTTGAATAAATCAACTGCTTCTAAAATAGAAATACTTGATTTATCGGGCAAACAAGTGGCAGTTATTGCAGATGAAAATTTAACAGGAATGGTTTCAAAACAAATCAATACAACTGAATTTAAAAGTGGAATTTACTTTGTAAAAATACAAAGCGAAAACGAAACTATTACAAAGAAGATTATTGTAGTACATTAGTTTTTTGATTTATAAAAGGTGCGGGCACGTCATCCTGATTCCGACAAAGCGGAAGAAGGAACTATTCAAAGTTGCTATTTTTTATTTTTGTAAAGATGCTTCGTTCCTCAGCATGACGTTCCCCACTATTGTTTTTTAATTTTTAACTATAATTGTAAATGCAATCATCGTATGTTTATATAACAACTAATTTAAATAAAACTGTTTTATATACTGGTGTTACTAATAATATCAAAAGACGATTGTACGAACATGAGACTGATTCAAAAACAACTAAAAGTACTTTTGCTGGAAAGTTTAACTGTTATAATTTGATTTATTTTGAGGAGTTTTTAGACATCAATCAAGCTATTTACCGAGAGAAAGAAATAAAAGGCTGGACGAGAAAAAAGAAAATTGACTTAATCGATTCTATCAATAAAGATTGGATTTTTTTGGAAATTTAAAATGTGTGGAAATGTCATCCTGAATGAAGTGAGGAAACTATTCAATGTTTAAAATAATTCCCGCACCCTTTAAAGATGCTTCGTTCCTCAGCATGACGTTCCCGCACCAAATCTTCAGCATGATGCATCTCGATTACAATTCTTTTTTATTATTTTACTATCAATCAAAGTTTTGCTAAATTATTTAAAACAATATCTTTGGTAAATTATTAGGCGACAAATATGAATACTTCGATACTCCATTCAACTGAACACAATATTGCTCCTTTAAGCGTTATAGACGATGAGTTTTTTAACCATTTGAGAGCAACTGAGTACAGCAGAATTGATGAAGGTAATCATACCTATTTAGATTATACTGGAGGAAATTTATATGCTAAATCACAGGTGTTAAAGCACCAAGATTTGCTATTAAATCATGTTTTTGGAAATCCACATTCTTCCAATCCAACATCAAAATTTGCAACTAATTTAGTGGAAGAAGCAAGGGCTAAAGTGTTGGAATTTTTTAAAGCTAAAGATTATTATTGTGTGTTTACTGCCAATGCTTCGGCTGCTTTAAAAATTTTGGGAGAGAGTTTTCCTTTTAATGAAAAAAGTACATTCTTATTGTTTTCCGATAACCATAATTCAGTAAATGGCATCAGGGAATTTTGCCACAGTAGAAAAGCAAAATCGAAATACATACCTGTACATTATCAAAACTTAGAAATTGACGAGGAAGAATTAGTAGCTTCAATCAATGAAGCAAACCCAGTTGAAAATAATTTACTAGCTTTCCCCGCACAGTCTAACGTTTCGGGTGTTAAACATAATCAAAAATGGATTGCTTATGCACAAGAAAATGGTTTTGATGTATTGCTGGATGCCGCTGCATATGTGCCAACTACTCAATTAAATTTATCGCTTGTAAAGCCAAATTTTGTTTCGGCTTCTTTTTATAAAATATTTGGATATCCTACTGGTTTAGGATGTTTGTTAATTAGAAAAGATTCTTTTGCAAAGCTACAAAAACCTTGGTTTGCGGGCGGAACAGTTTCATTTGTTTCGGTGGTAAATGAAATATATTATTTAGAAAATAACCACGAACGTTTTGAAGACGGAACGATTAATTATTTAGATATTCCTGCCATAAAAATGGGTTTAGATTATATTGAATCAATTGGCTTAGAAAGAATTTCGAAACGAGTAAAAGCACTCATTGAAACATTATACAATGAGTTAATTAAACTTAAACACGACAATGGAAGTCCTATTGTAAAAATGTTTGGTCCTGAAAACTTTGATCACAGAGGCGGAAATATAATTATGAATTTCTTTGATGTAAATGGTAAAATTTATTCAGGAAATGAATTTGAAAATTTAACAAATGCCAACATGATTTCTATCCGTTCAGGTTGTTTTTGTAACCCGGGAATTGATGAAATAAATTATTGCATTACGCACGATGAAGTGGGAAAATATTTTACCAATAAAAAAGACGAAGATTATAAAGCTTTTATTGCTCATTTAAAGCAAATACGAGGGGCAATAAGGGTTTCGGTAGGAATAGCAACTACTACCAAAGATTTAGAAAAATATATTAATTTAATAAATTCACTGAAGAATAAAGCTAAATAATTATAAAGTATGAATGATGAAAGAAAAATTCATACTTCATACTTTGTACTTCATACTTTCTATTTGCCTTTATTAAAACCTTTCATTACACCGCGTTCAGAAGTTTGAATAAATTCCAATATTTCGTCACGAATGGGCGAAGGTTTTATGGCATCTTCTACTTGAGCAATTCCCTTGCTTACATTATTGTTATGTATAAAAATTACCCTATAAGTATCTTGAATTGTATTTACTTCATCTTGCGAATAGCCATTCCGTTTTAGTCCAACAGAATTTACCCCTTCATAACTTACAGGATAACGACCCGCAATTACAAATGGTGGAATATCTTTAGTAACCATACTACCACCTTCTATCATAACGTTTCTGCCTATTTTCACAAACTGATGAATGGCCGAAAGTCCTCCAATTCTTGCAAAATCAGCAATGGTTACATGGCCAGCCAATTGAACGCCATTGGCTATAATTACATTGTTTCCAACTATACAATCGTGGGCCAAATGAACATAAGCCATTAACAAACAATTGCTACCTACTTCAGTTTTAAATTTATCTTTTGTACCTCTATTGATGGTAACACATTCTCTAATCGTAGTATTGTCGCCAATAATTGCAAAAGTTTCTTCGCCAACAAATTTTAAATCTTGAGGCACGGCACTGATTACAGCACCTGGAAATATCCTGCAATTTTTACCAATTCTGGCACCCGGATAAATAGTAACATTAGGTCCAATTTCTGTTCCCTCACCAATTTCTACATTGTCGTAAATAGAGGTAAATGCACCAACAACAACATTGTTGCCTATTTTTGCACGGGTATCTATTTGAGCTAAATTTGATATCATAATTAACTTTTGGCTTCTAACTATTTTTATTAGTAAAATTAAGTATTATTTTTTTGCAATTTGAGCCATTAACTCTGCTTCACAAACCAATTTATCGCCAACAAAAGCGGATGCTTTCATCAAACAAATTCCACGTCTTACTGGAGCTATTAAGTCTAATCTAAAAATTAATGTATCGCCAGGAACTACTTTATCTTTGAATTTAGCATTGTCTATTTTCATAAAATAAGTATTGTAGTTTTCAGGATCTGGAACTTGCGATAGCACCAAAACGCCTCCCGCTTGCGCCATTGCTTCTATAATTAAAACACCAGGCATAATTGGGTTTTCAGGGAAATGTCCAGGAAAAAACGGTTCGTTGAAAGTTACATTTTTTATGGCTATCAAATGATTTTTACTCATTTCCATCACCTTATCTACAAACAAAAATGGACTGCGGTGAGGCAACATTTTTGCTATGTCCTGTGTGTTATAAACAGGTACTTTATTAGGATCGTATTTTGGAATATTTACTTGACTACGGGTTTTTTTAATGAGTGCTTTTATTTTTTTGCCAAAGGCAATATTAGCCGCATGACCAGGACGAGCAGCCATAATTTGCGCTTTAATTGGAACACCAATCAAAGCTAAATCACCTACTAAATCCAATAATTTATGTCGTGCTGGTTCGTTATGAAAACGTAAATCTACGTTATTTAAAATTCCTTCTTTCTTTACTTCTACTTTTGGCTTGTTAAACATTTTAGCCAAATTCTCTAACTCATCATCTTGTATAATTCTATCTACAATTACAATGGCATTATTTAAATCGCCACCACGAATTAAGTTATTATTGTAAAGCATTTCTAACTCATGTAAAAAACAAAAAGTTCTGCATGACGAAATCTCTGATTCAAATTCTTTGATGCTAGTAATGGAAGCATGTTGGCTACCCAAAACTGGAGAATTATAATCAACCATCACCGTTAAACGATAATCATCCAGAGGCATTGCAATCATTTCTACTTGTCTATCTTCCTCGGTGTAATATATATTTGAAGGCAATGTAAAGTATTCACGTTCCGCATTTTGATCTATAATTCCAGTTTCTTTTAAAGCTTTAATAAAATACTGTGAACTTCCATCCATTATTGGCGTTTCGTCTGCATTGATATGGATCAAACAATTATCTATTTCTAAGCCAGCTAACGAAGCCATTACGTGTTCTACTGTATTTACTTTACCGCCATTTTGCTCTAAGGTAGTTCCTCTGCTTAAATCGGTAACATTATCAACATCAGCATCTATAATTGGTTTGTTAGGTAAATCAATTCTTTGAAATTTTATTCCGTGATTTTCAGGTGCTGGGTTAAAAGTCATGGTAACTTCTTGGCCTGTGTGTAAACCAACACCACTTAAACTTACTGCACTCTTTATAGTTGTTTGTTTCATTATTACTTAATAAAATATTTTATTAAAATTAAGGTTCAAATATAGTATTTTGGCTTGTTTGAAAAAATGTAATTTTAGTTAAATAAATTAGTTTTTAATTTTGTACTAGGTAGGTGTTCTCACCAACCACTTGAATCTGGTTGGTGAGGACACCTACCCCGGACAAGGAAACTTTTCTTACAATTGGAATCCTTAGTCAGCCTCCCTAATGCTATTTGACAATACTATGGATAGTAAGGATTGATATTCGTTTCGATAGGCTGAACCAAAGTAAACGTTTTTACTTCGCTCACGCTTTACATGATTGTCACTCCGCATTAAAGTTTAAAAGAGAAGCCATAGCGTTTGTAAACCACAAAATTGTTTAAACTTTTCTTCGACCCCAACGGGTTAGAACTTTGGAATCCTTAGTCACCAAGCCAAATGCCATTTCACAAGACTAAGGATAGTAAGGATTGATATTCATTTCGACAAGCTCAATGACCAATTTGTATTAACTATTGTCTATCGTCCATCGACTGACAACTATCTATAAAGAACTTCTTTTACAGTATCAATAATTTGTTTTACACTTGGTAAAAATGCTTCAACAAAAGTAGGAGCGTAGCCCAGCGGCGCATCAGCCGTGTTTATTCTGCGAATAGGTGCATCCAAATAATCAAAGGCACGTTTTTGAACCATATAAGTAATTTCGGTACTGATATTGGCCAAAGGCCATGCTTCTTCTAAAATTACTAATCTGTTAGTTTTTTTAACTGACTC
>CANGPW010000057.1 GCA_947456185.1 Bacteroidota bacterium
GAAAAACCTGGTGAACGATACTTAATTCTGTATGGACTTGCAGCGCCATCACTTACTATAAAAACACCTAATTCGCCTCTTGGAGTTTCTACTCGTTGGTAAAATTCTCCTTTAGGAAGTTTGATAACATTTTTTGTTTTTGCTTGAAATTCACCTTCAGGAATATTGTCGATTAATTGTTCAATAATAGAAACTGACTGTTTCATTTCGTGCATTCTAATCATATACCTTGCATAGCAATCGCCACCAATTCCTAATATTTCATCAAACTGAACTTGATCGTATGCTGAATAAGGAATTAGTTTTCTTATATCGCAACTAACTCCAGAAGCTCTTGCAGTTGGGCCAGTTACACCATAAGAAATGGCATCTTCTTTTGAAAGAAATCCAACTCCTTTTGTTCTATTTTCAAATATTACATTGCCAGTCATAATATCATCATATTCCTGGAATTTACTTTTTATTTGAGTTAAAACTTCCTTCGTTCTTTTCTGAAAATTTGGATGAATATCATACATGACACCGCCCGGAACCATAAAATTTTGGGTTAATCTTGCACCACAAGTTTCCTCCATAATTTCCATAATTAATTCACGTTCTCTGAATGCATAAAAGAAAGGAGTAACCGCTCCTAAGTCAAGCCCCGTGCATCCCCACCATAATAAATGCGATTGTAACCTAGTTAATTCCGCTAAAATGGTACGAATATATTTTGCTCTACCAGGAACTTCTAGTTGCAAACCTTTTTCCACTGTTAAAGCGCAAGCTTCATTGTTAATATGTGCCGCCAAATAATCCATGCGGCTGGTAGCAAAAATAAAATTTCGGTAAGAAAGACTTTCACTCATTTTTTCAATGGAGCGATGAATAAAACCTAAATGTGGTTGAACTTTTTTAACAATTTCTCCATCTAACCAAACTTTTAAATGTAGCACCCCGTGAGTAGATGGATGCTGAGGACCTATGTTTATTACAAACTCACCTTCTTCTGTTACGTAATCGTCTTCTATCAGGCCTATCATAATGATATCATGTTTTCATCAACGTAATCTTTTCTTAAAGGATAACCGTTCCAGTCATCACTTAAAAATAACCTACGTAAATCGGGATGATTAATAAACTTTACACCAAATAAATCAAAAACTTCACGTTCTAATAATTCGGCAGTTCGCCAAATATTACAAACAGTTGCTATTTCAGCGTTTTCTCTATTGCTAATTTTAGCTTTTAAAACAATGGTGTGTTGATGTGTTTTTGACAATAAATGGTAAACCATCATTAAATGGTCTTTCCAATCAATGCAGGTTAAACAAAACAAATAATCAAAATCAAATTCGCTATTTGAACGCAGTTCATTTATTAACGGATATAACTCTTCCGAAGCAATATTTACATTTAAAAATTCACCTGTTTCATCATATATTGCCGATGGCAAAATGATGCTAATGCTGCTTTTTAGTTCTTCTGTGTTCATCTAACGTCCTCTATTTTCTTGTTAAAATATTGTTCGTTTTTAATTTTTTCTTGTAATGTTATCATCGAATGTAACAAGGCTTCTGGGCGAGGCGGGCAACCAGGAATATAAACATCTACTGGAATTACGTGATCAACACCTTTAACTACTGAATAAGTATTATAAAAAAACGGACCACCTGAAATGGTGCAAGCACCCATGGCAATTACATATTTTGGTTCTGGCATTTGGTCGTATAATCGTTTTAAAACTGGGGCCATCTTCATTACAATTGTTCCAGCTACTATAATTAAATCTGCTTGTCGTGGAGTGGCACGTGCCACTTCAAATCCAAACCTCGACCAATCATGTTTTGCGCCAGCAGCCGACATCATTTCTATTGCGCAGCAGCTAGTTCCAAACACCAATGGCCATAATGAATTGGAGCGAGCCCAATTAATTACATCATCTAATTTTGTGACTAATATTCCACCATCTGCGGTTTCGTGAACTTGTCCAGGGAATGTTAATGGACCTTCCATACTTTTATTTATTTCCATTCCAAAGCTCCTTTTTTCCAAGCATATAATAAACCCATAAATAAGATAAACATAAATACCAATATTTCGAACAATGCTGGCATGCCAATTTCTTTAACAACAGTGGCCCAAGGATACATAAAAACCAACTCCACATCAAATACTAAAAATATCAATGCAAATAAATAATAGCCTACGTTAAATTGAATCCAAGATGTTCCAGTTGTAGGAATTCCGCATTCATAAGTTTCGCCTTTTTGTGCGTTTTTCTTGGTTTTGGCTACTGCTAACGAGAGTAAAATTCCCGCTCCTGCAAATGCAATTCCACAAAGTAATAATAGTATTAGTGATGATGAACCCATATTTTAATATTTCAAATGTATTTGTTGCTATATTTTTAAAAAATGACCTGAATCATGGAAAAACAAATTATGTACGAACCTATAATTAATTTACAAATTTTTGTTTATAATAAATCAATAAATTTGATTAGCAAATAAAACAATATTTTATAAAATACAATTATAAAAAATTATTGCTAGGTGTGTTTTTGTTTTACTAAAATATTTACCATTGAAATTACTTATCGTTTTGTGCCTAAAAAATTCTTTTGAAAAAAAATATAATTGATCAAATTTGGTGCAATATTTACCAAAAAAATCGCTGTTAATTAAACTAGCATTCAAAAGAAATAATTTTCGTTACTGTTTTAAAATCTTACACTAAAGTTTATCATTTAAATGCAAGCATAGTTTGTATATATTTGCACAGCTTTAAAACAAAAAAAATGGCGGAAAATAAATTTATAACTGATAGCGGCATTATTATTAATAACCTTTACCAACCTGATAGTTCAAATACAAACAATGAATTACCAGGAGAGTTTCCATATACAAGAGGAGTACAGCCTGATATGTACCGAGGAAAATTATGGACCATGCGTCAGTATGCTGGATTTTCAACCGCTGAAGAATCTAATAAACGTTATAAATATTTATTAGCAAATGGCACCATGGGTTTGTCGGTTGCCTTTGATTTGCCAACCCAAATTGGTTATGATAGCGACCATGTAATGAGTGAGGGTGAAGTGGGTAAGGTGGGAGTTGCCATTGATAGTTTGCGAGATATTGAAACATTATTTGATGGAATAAATCTGCAAGACATTACCACTAGTATGACCATCAATGCCACTGCATCTACCCTGCTTTCGTTTTATATTGCCTTGGCAAAAAAACAAGGTGCCGATATCAAGAAAATTTCAGGAACCATTCAAAACGATATTTTAAAAGAATATGCTGCCAGAGGAACTTATATTTATCCGCCAAAACCAAGCATGCGAATCATTACCGATATTTTTGAATATTGTAGTAATGAAGTTCCAAAATGGAATACCATTTCAATAAGTGGTTACCATATTCGTGAAGCTGGAAGTACTGCAGTTCAAGAAATAGCATTTACCTTAGCCAATGCAAAGGCATACAGTGAAGCGGCCATTGCAAAAGGCTTAGACATTAATGTTTTTGGACAACGCTTATCGTTTTTTTTCAATGCGCATAATAACTTTTTTGAGGAAATTGCAAAATTCAGAGCAGCTCGTAGAATGTGGGCCAAAATGGCTAAAGATTTAGGTGCAACCAATCCAAAAGCCATGATGTTACGTTTTCATACGCAAACTGGTGGAAGCACTTTAACAGCTCAACAAGCTGAAAACAATATAGCTCGTGTAACACTACAAGCTTTAGCCGCGGTGATGGGAGGAACTCAAAGTTTGCATACCAATGGCTTTGATGAAGCATTGAATTTACCAACCGAAGCAGCTGCAAGAACTGCATTGCGTACGCAACAAATTATAGCTTTTGAAAGTGGCGTAGTAGATACTGTAGACCCAATGGGTGGAAGTTATTTTGTAGAAGAATTAACCAATCAAGTAGAAGCCGAAGCTTGGAAATATATTGAAAAAATAGATGCCATGGGCGGAAGCGTTAGTGCCATTGAGGAAGGTTATATGCAAAATGAAATAGCAACTGCCAGTTATAAATACCAAAAAGATATTGAAAACAGCGAAAAAGTAATTGTTGGGGTAAATAAATTTGCGGTGAAAGAAGAAGTTGCTCCCCCATCGTTTAGAATTAATGACAGCATTAGAATAGAACAAACTGAAAAGTTAAACAAACTAAAAGCTGAAAGAAATAATAGTTTGGTAAAAGCCAATATTGAATCACTGGAACAAGCGGCTAAAGATGGTAGAAATGTGATGCCACACATCATTGAAGCAGTTGAAAACTTGGCCACACTTGGCGAAATAGCCGATACGTTTAGAGGTGTTTTTGGTGAATATAAAGCATAATTGAAACTATTATTTAATAAAAAATATTAAAAAAACGCTCCTAAAAACCTTTATTTTTAGGAGCGTTTGCATTGGTAAAAAAAATACCAACAAAAATCCTTTCTCTATCTTCAAATCATTCTTATCTTCGCTGCGCATTATTATGACAGAAAAAAGAGTTAGAGTTAGATTTGCTCCAAGTCCTACGGGAGCATTACATATAGGCGGTGTTCGTACGGCTTTATACAATTATTTGTTTGCAAAAAAACATGGTGGCGATTTTATTCTTCGCATTGAAGATACAGATCAAGGAAGGTTTGTACCGGGTGCGGAGCAATATATTATTGAAAGTTTAAAATGGGTTGGCATTGAGCCAAACGAAGGAATTGGTTTTGGAGATGGTGAATATGCGCCCTATCGCCAAAGCGATAGAAAACCAATGTATAAAAAATATGTAGACCAATTAATAAACGATGGTTACGCTTATTATGCTTTTGATACTGCGGAAGAATTAGATGCCATGCGCGACAGATTGAAAGCTTCAAATGTAGATTCAAAGTACGATCCCATTACGCGTAGTGCCATGAAAAATAGTTTGACTTTACCAGAAGATGAAACTAAACGCAGGTTAGAAAATGGAGATCCATATGTGGTTCGTATTAAATTACCACGCAAAGACGAAGTAAAATTCCATGATGAAATTAGGGGTTGGGTTACATTTAATACTTCAACCATGGACGATAAAGTATTATATAAATCAGATGGAATGCCAACTTATCATATGGCAAATGTGGTAGATGATTACAGCATGCAAATTACCCACGTAATCAGAGGCGAGGAATGGCTGCCATCGGCACCTTTGCATGTGCTTTTATACAAATATTTAGGCTGGGAAGATGCCATGCCAAAATTTGCTCATTTGCCTTTATTATTAAAACCTGATGGCAACGGAAAATTAAGTAAACGTGATGGTGATAAATTAGGATTTCCTGTTTTTCCATTAGATTGGGTGGACCCAAATACTGGCGAAAAATCGAGTGGATACAAGCAAGCAGGATATTTGCCAGAGGCAGTTATTAATTTATTGGCATTTTTAGGATGGAATCCTGGAACAGCACAAGAATTATTTAGCAAACAAGAGTTAATAGCTGCTTTTAGCTTAGAAAGAGTCAGTAAACATGGCGCTAAGTTTGACCAAAACAAAGCCAAATGGTTCAATCACCAATACATAAAAATGGGAGATAATGGCTTATTAGCCGTTGAATTAAACAAACAATTAGCAGCTCAAAATATTACTGCTGATTCAAGTTATGTAGAACAAGTTTGTGAATTAATAAAAGAAAAGATTAGTTTTACGAAAGAACTTTTTGATTACAGTAACTACTTTTTTGTGGAACCAAGAGTTTATGATGAAACTGTAATAAAAAAACGTTGGAATGAAAAATCGCCATTGGTTATTGCCGATTTAATTACATTGTTAAATAATATTTCGGAATTTAACAATGCCAATATTGAGGCTGCTTATCATGAAGCTTTGACCAAAAATGAAGTGGAAAGTAAAGATTTTTTACAAATGTTCAGGGTATGTTTAAGTGGTGTGGCTGGCGGTCCGCCAATGTTTGAAATGGCTGCTTTGTTTGGAAAACAATCAACCATTAACAGACTTGAAAGTGCATTGCAACGCATTAAATAATTAATAAACTAAAACATGAAAATATTCAATTTAGATAAAGGCAAAAAAATATTCTTTCCCTTTTTTACTTTGTTATTAATGATTATATCTTGCGGAAGTAATAATTATTTTGACAAGTGGCCAGGACAAAGACTAAGCTCTTTTCCTGCAGAAATGCAAGGAAATTATAAATTGAATATTGGTTTTTATACAGGATTGTTTATTAAAAATAAAGACAGTATTTTGCTTTTATCAATTGATAAAAATAGTATTCATGAAATTGATAAAACAAGCAGCACTGAAAACACTTTAAGCGATAGTTTAGTGCTTACAAAATTAGGAAATTACTATGTGCTAAGTTCGTTAAATGCAAATGATAAAGGTTATTGGACCTTAGGCTATTTTAAAATTGTAAAAAACGGATTAACCTATGTTCCATATATGGGCGTTGACAAGGTAAGTGACGATAATTTAGCAAAATATTTGCCATTTGTGGCAAGCTATCAAACAGGTAGAACAACCATTAATTCTTTACCATTAAAAGATAGAGAAGCTTTTTATGCTCATCATACCGATACCATTAATTATTATGAAATGGATGATACTAAGTTTTTATCATTTATGGAAAATGAAAAACCACAAATACTCATTAAGTTTAATAAAATTTACCCTAAAAAAAGAAATTAATAATGCAACGACAGGTTAGAGTTTTAGTAGCAAAAGTAGGCTTAGATGGCCACGATAGAGGTGCAAAAGTAATAGCTACAGCACTGCGCGATGCAGGAATGGAAGTTATTTATACTGGCTTACGCCAAACTCCAGAAATGGTAGTTCAAGCCGCATTGCAAGAAGATGTAGACGCCATTGGAGTTAGTATTCTTTCTGGCGCACATAACACTATTTTTCCTAAATTATTAACCCTAATGAAACAAGAAGGAATGAATGATGTACTGCTAACTGGTGGGGGAATTATTCCAAATGAAGACATTGAGGAGTTAACAAAAATAGGTGTAGGCAAGCTTTTTACTCCAGGAACAAATACACAGGATATAGCAGATTATATTAAGGATTGGGTTAAAAAAAATAGAAGTTTTTAACAGAATAAAATTATTTCGCACTCCGTATTCCGCACTTCGCAATTAAAAAAAACATGCATATTCAAAAACCTTATTTAGTTGGTATTACTGGGGGAAGTGCCATGGGAAAAACACATTTTTTAAATTCCCTAAAAAAACTTTTTTCTACTGATGAACTTTGTGTAATTAGCCAAGACAATTACTACAAACTTTCCTACGAACACCAATTAGATGCGGAGGGAAATATTAATTTTGATTTGCCTGAGTGTATTGATTTAGCTGCTTTTGCAGCCGATTTAGAGAAACTTCATAATAATGAAACTATTTACAGAAACGAATATTTGTTTCAACACGAAAATCAAGTTGGACCACTTTTAACGTTTAAACCCGCTCCAATAATTGTTTGTGAAGGTTTATTTATTTTTTATTCTGAAGCAATTCGCAATCAATTCGATTTAAAAATATTCATTCAAGCCGATGAATCAATTGCATTGAATAGGCGTTTAAAACGTGATTCTGCAGAGCGAAATATACCCGATTCTTATATACGTTATCAATGGCATAATCACGTAATGCCTGCTTACGAAAAATTCCTTTTACCTTTTTTATCACAAGCGGATATTATAGTTAACAATAACAATCATTTTGATAATAGTTTAGTGGTTTTAGACGACCATTTTAGATGTCAAATTGAGAAAAATAAGAGAAGCGCTCAGTTTTAATTTACTTGAATAATTTAATCAAATATTTCATTGGGCCCAGGAACTTTAAATACTAAAAAATTAGTGCCAATAAAGTTAAGCATTACATTGAGTAAAATAGAAATTACATTGGATACCAAAGGTCCGTTATTAGTAGTCCAAGCTGCACTTTGCAACCATCCTAACGAATCTAAAACACCAGCTATGTATAAATTTGGAAACAAATAATGGTCGCACAAAACATTAAAGCCTAAATAGATAAAAAAAGTAACAGCATATACAGCAATATACTTGATGAGGTATTTTTCACCGTCATCAGTTTGATCTACATAAGTCCAAAATTTATTTAAGGTAAATCCAACAAAAAAACCCATAATCCATCCTATTGCCTTTGTCAGTAAATTAAGTGCTGGAAATTGCAATGAAAGTAACCAAAAAGCCAATAAACTTACCATGGTACTTGAAGTTCCTACAATGCCAAATTTTATAAACTTTTTTGCTGTTGGGTATTGGGCAAACCACTTACGTAAATGTTTGATTGCTGCTATTATCATTTTTTTATTTTAGCAAATATATTTTTATTCAATACAAAAACCGATTTTCGCCAATATGAAAAGCACTTTTTATTTATTAGTTTTTTTGTTTGTACAATTTGTAACCATAGCTCAGCCCAATGGATATGAGCAGAAAGGTGATACTACGACCTTTATTTTTAATGAAAATGATTATCAAATTTCTATTAAAAATAAAGTAATAATTACTGGTTCATTCCGAAATTGGAGTCAAGACATGGACGATAAACAGTGGTTTTTAAAGAAAGAAGACAATCATATTTGGACCATAAAAATTTATAATCCTAATTTAGTTATTATAAAGCCAAGTTCGGCTTTTAAGTTCAGAATTGATGAAGGAAAATGGCTTGACCCCGCTGCTGGCGCAACCAATACGGATGGCGGAAACCTAATATTTATGAAAGGTATTGAACCATTAGGTTTAAAAGCTACAATAATTGATAACAATAACATAGAAGTTACATTAAGTGGTTTACCTAAAAAGGAAAGTTTTTCTGAATCCGATTTTATTTTAACCAATGCCAATAATGAAAAGATAGAAATTGATGGAACTTCTTTTAATATAAAAGACAATTATTTTGACACCATTAATTACACCATAAAATTGAAAGAAGATGGAATCATTAAAGTTATTTATTCTACCAAAACAGCCATTGATAAACGCAGGGTTTATTATATTGAAATACCAAAATTTAAATTGAAAACCTTATGTACCTATGATGCTTGGTTTAAAAATTTAAAAAGTGATAAAGAACTTGGAGCCAATGTTTCTGCCGATTACAAGCAGACAATTTTTAGGGTTTTTGCCCCAAGGGCAACCATGGTAAAATTATATTTATACAAACCAATTGACGAAAGTGATAAAGATATTTTTTACTCAAAAACTCCTTACAGCACTATTGACATGCAAATAGATAATCAAGGTGTTTGGGAAACAATGGTTAATGAAAACTTAGAAGGCGTTTGGTACGACTATACGGTGCATGGTTTTAAAGATCCTGGGAACCTTTTTTATGAAACAAATCCTGTGCACATAAGTGATCCATATGCAAGGGTAACAGATGATGGTTTTGGCGCTTGCATGGTAACACCAAAAACAGTTCCAGCTTCGGCATTGGTTAACGGCCGTCCACGGTTAGAACAAGTAATTTCTTACGAAGTTCATGTACAAGATTTTACTGATTTACTACCAATATCAAACGATTTAAAAGGAGCCATTGCAGGTATGGGAGTTTCGGGTTTAACCAATTCAAAAGGTTATGCCATTGGTTTCGATCATTTGGTTAATTTAGGAATAAATACTGTGCATTTAATGCCTGTTCAAGAAATGCTCAATTGGCCAAAAGATGAATGGAAGAAGGCTTTTAGTAAAGATAAATACATGATAGAGCAAGGTATAGCCAACGAAACTTACGATTGGGGTTACCGCACTTCTCATAGCTTTGCCATTGAAAGCAGATACCGACAAAAAGGTACCATGCCAGGCGATGAACGCAAACAATTTAGAGATGTAGTTCAAAAATTTCATGACAAAAATATTGCTGTAATTGTTGATTTTGTTTTTAACCATACTGCCGATAATTTAGATGCTAAAAATTATTTATATCACTTCAATGCTTTTGATAAACAATATTATTACAGAACCAAAAACTTAGAACATATTGGAGAATATGGCAACGAAACCAAAAGTGAAAATCGTTACATGACAAAACGTTGGATCATTGATCAATGCAAACATTTTATTGAAGAATTTGGCGTGGATGGCTTTAGAATTGATTTAGCCGGACAAACAGACAAGGAAACATTATTAGCAATTAAAGCTGCTTTACCAGCAGATATTATTATCTATGGTGAACCTTGGATTGATAGCAACGATCCAGCATACAACAAAAATCCTAATTGGCATTGGTACAAAGATTCAGCACCTATTTGTTACTTTAACGATGACACCAGGAATGCATATAAAGGTCCAGTTTTTGAATTATCCGACAAGAAAAAACACAGAGGCTGGGCAGGTGGAAATTTTGAGGAGAGAGAAAATGTGCTTAAAGGATTGAGTTGTACTTTTCCTCCACAAAAAAATATAAATAGTGCCATTAATTACTTAGATATTCACGATAATTTTGCATTAGCTGATCAGTTTGGGACCACAAATTTTGATGGCCGTTTTGGAGTAGATGAATATAATTATAAAATAGCTGCAACACTTTTATTTACTACTCCAGGACCAATAGTTATGCATGGTGGAAGCGAGTTTATGCGCAGTAAAGGTCTTGCACCATTAAAAGAAATTGTAAAAGAAATTCCTAGTGGTAAAATATATTTTCATGGTAAACGCGATACCTATAATATGAGAGCTGCCAACCAATTTATTTGGGAAAATATTGGAAAAAATGCAGAAGAAAATAATACAAAATCTAAATCAAAAGAAATTCCATATCAAAATAGTAATTTTAAAAACATGCTTGCTTATTGGCAAGGTTTAATGCTGTTAAGAACGCAAATTTTACAACCGCTAATTGACGCATTACCTGCAAAAAATACTAATAATTTAGAAAGTTTAAGCAAACGATTTGTTACGCCAAGTGCTTGTACGAGTGAGTTTATACAATTTATTTTACCCGAAAACAAAGCAATGCTTGGATACATGATTGGGAATAAAATATTGGTTTTAATCAATAACGATAACAAACCAAATAGTTTTGATGCGCGTAAAATGAACTTAAAAGGCAGGTGGAAATTGATTGCAAATAGCAATGAAATTAACTTGGATGGTATCAGTCAAAAAACATTGATAGGAAATCCAATCAGACCTAATGGGATTTGTATTTGGTTAAATGAATAAATAAAATGAAAAAAATAATCACTTTAGGTTTGTTTTTTTTGTGGGCAAACATTCAATTAAAAGGACAAGTTTTTGACGATTTTTCAGATGGAAATTTTAATGTTAACCCTGCTTGGGAAGGCGATGACAGCCTATGGCAAATCAATAATAATTTTCAATTGCAAAGCAAAGGAACTTCGGGAAGTGCCAAAGATATTTGCTTAAGTACACGAACTAATTTTCAAAAAAATACTGAATGGCGTTTTTCTATTCAGTTAAATTTAAGTCCGAGTACACAAAATTTTTGCAGATTTTACCTAGCCGCTGACCAAATAAACCTAAAAGGAAACCTGAATGCATACTATATTCAATTTGGGGGAAGTACCGGAAATACTGATTCTATAAGCTTATACAAACAAGAAGGTGCTATACGAACTCGAATCATTGCTGGAAGACCAGCAACAGTTTCAAAAACAAATAACAACATAGCTATAAAAGTTAATAGAGACAGCTTAGGAAATTGGATTTTATACAGCGATACTGCTGCTAATGGAAATTTTGCTTTAGAGGGCAATGCCTTTGACACCACTTTTAAATCCACTGAATACACCGGAATATTTGCCCGCTTTACTTCAACAAATATTTCAAATTTTTATCTTGATAATTTATACATAGGCGAACCTATTATTGATTTAAATCCGCCAAAAATTGAAAATTATTCATTCAAAAATGACAGTGTAATTCAAATAAATTTCAATGAAAGGTTAGACATCAATACTGCCAATAATATAAGTAATTTTGAATTGAATTATTCCTTTCCAGTTATTATAAATACTGAGCTTAGCAGTGATAGAAAAAGCATTTTAGTGACTTTTAAAAATTCATTTATTTCTACAAATAATTATATTTTAACTATAAAAAATATAAGCGATTTGGCCAATAATATAATGCCTGATACCAATGTCTCTTTTTGGTTTTACAAACCAAGTATTGACGATATTGTAATCAATGAAATAATGCCCGATCCATCACCGAGTAATGGATTACCAGATGCTGAATTCATGGAACTTTATAACCGAACCAATTATCCAATTGACATCAGTAATTGGAAAATATTTGATTTGACAGGATTTGCAAGCATTCCCAATTATATCATTCAACCCAAGGAGTACTTAATTATTACAAATCCTACCAATGAAAGTTTATTTAAAAGTTATGGAAAAACCTTAGCAGTTCCCTTTTTAGTTGCTTTAAATAACGATGCTGATTTGGTTCAATTAGTAAACACAAAAGGAGAAATTATGAATCAAATTAGGTACGATTTATCATGGTATCAATCTGCTGTAAAAGCCAATGGAGGCTATAGTTTAGAGTTGATAAACCCTTACGTTTTATGCAAAGGAATTGATAACTGGATAGGTGCTGGAAGCACCGTTGGAGGTACACCAGGAAACGTAAATTTTTCCAACAACATGAATCCTGATAATACAAGACCTTTGGTAAAAAACTTTTTTTATACAAACGATAAAAACATAGTCATTGTATTCAATGAAAAAATGGATTTGAATTCATTTCAAAACATCAAATTAAGCATCAATGGAAATTCCATTTTATCAAAAACGGTTGCTGGTTTTAGAAATGATTCTTTATTTATTTTACTCAATAACTCATTAATTGATAGGCAAAATTATACCCTCCAAATTGATTCAGCTTTTGATTGTTCATTGAATAAAATTGCGGATAATTCAAGTGTAAATTTTACTTATATTCCTATTCAAGCTGCGCTACAAAATGATATCATTATCACTGAGGTATCTCCTAATCCAAAACCAAATATGGCATTGCCAGATGCCGAATACATAGAAGTTTTTAACCGTTCTAAAAATATTATTTCCTTAAATAATTTCAAAATAAAAAAAGGTTCGGCCAATACTACCATTGGAAATATTCAATTGTATCCTGATAGTTTTTTAGTAATTTGTGATGACAGTAAATTACCCTTATTTTCAGGTTTTAACAATGTGATTTCAGTACCTAATTTTCCAACATTAAGTTTGGATGATGAAATAGTTTTACTCAATGAAAACAACCATGTCATTCATCAAATTGCATACAAACAAACTTGGTACAATAACAATGTGAAAGCCGATGGTGGTTGGAGTTTAGAAATGATTGACACTAAAAATGCATGTGGAATCGCCAGTAATTGGTCTGCCAGTAAAAGTTCAAATGGAGGAACAATTGGAAAACAAAATTCTATAAAAGGAACGAACGAAGATCTTGCTTTACCGATGCTTGATAGAATTTATCCAGTTAATAATAATACAGTTGAATTATATTTTAATGAAACATTAGATAGTTTGAGCGCATGTAAAATCAATAATTTCACATTCAATCCTAGCTTAAGCGGACCATTTGTATTTGATTTCAAAGATGTTTTTTTAACTACACTGCGTCTGAAATTAAATGATAGTTTGAAACAAAATCAAGTTTATACTTTAAAAATTAATACGGTAAAAGATTGTGCAGAAAATACAATTAATGTTGAGAATAATTTTGAATTTGGTTTAACAAAACCCGCTGATACCAACGATTTAGTGATCAATGAAATACTATTTAATCCGAGAACTGATGGCGTTGATTTTGTAGAAATTTACAATAAAACCAATCAATTTATTGACATCAAAAATTTATGGATAGGCAATAGAAATGCTGGAAATTTAATCGATAATTTTTATCCAATGGCCGATTCAGGTTACATGCTTTTACCCCAAAATTATTATGTGGTTACCACCAATTCGGACATTATCAAACAACAATATTTTGTTCAAAATAAAAATAATTTTATTACGCTAAAAACATTGCCAAGCATGAACGATGATGAAGGAACATTGGTGTTATTTTCTAAACCTGAAACCATTTTTGATGAACTAAAATATGACGACAAAATGCATTTTACTTTAATTGATAACAAAGAAGGTGTTAGCTTGGAGCGCATTGATTTTAATAGAAAAACGAACGATAGAAGTAATTGGACATCGGCTGCAAGTACCAGTAATTTTGCAACGCCAACTTATAAAAATTCGCAGTATTTGAAATCCAATATCAATGCTGAATTTTTAAGCATTGAACCTGAAGTTTTTACTCCAAATAACGATGGCGTAAACGATTTGGTAAACTTTACTTATCAATTCAATAAAAATAACTATACCGCTAATTTGAATATTTATAACAGCAATGGAAATTTAGTAAAAATGCTTTTAAATAATGCACCATTGGGAACGGAGGGAATAGTAAGTTGGAACGGATTAAGTGATAAAAACCAATCCTTACCTGTTGGAATTTATGTGGTAAATTTTGAATATTTCAATACGGATGGAACAACAGATTTATTGAAAAAAACATTGGTAATTGGTAAAAGTTTTTAAATGGCAAATAACTATTTTCAGTTCAAAAAATTTTTAATAAATCAGGATAAATGTGCCATGAAAGTGGGCACCGACAGTGTTTTGTTGGGTTGTTTAGTTACTATCAATAATGCTATAAATTGTTTGGACATTGGCACTGGAACAGGCATTTTATCGTTAATGCTGGCGCAACGAAACAATGAACTTCAAATTGATGCCATTGAAATTGATAAAATAGCTTTTGAACAAGCAAATGATAATTTTTCTTCCTCTAGGTTTAGCAATCAAATTCAAGCGCATTGCTGTGCTTTGCAAAATTTTGCTCCAAATAAAAAATATGATTTAATCATTAGCAATCCCCCCTATTTTGTAGGTAAAAACAATTACAGCATAGCCAATATACAACGAGCCAAAGCCAGGCACGACAATGATTTGTCGTTTGAGGATTTAATTCATTCAGTAATAAAAGTATTAAGTGAAACCGGAAAATTCACATTGATTTTACCCATTGCGGAAGCAATCACTTTTAAAGAATTAGCCATTCAAAAAGGATTGTTTTTAAACAAAGAAATCTTTATCAAACCAAAGCCAAGTAAGGAACCTAATAGAATGATCATGGAGTTTTCGCTGCTACAAAAAGAGAAAATAACTGATGAATTTGTTATTTACAATGAAGATAATTCACAAACCGAATCTTATAAAAATTTAACAAGTGAGTTTTATTTATAAACCCCGTCAGACGCTTAAAAGCCTATGCGCTGCCAAGGCGTCAGACGGGTAATTAACAAAGCTAAATTAATACCCACAAAAAAGCCGACTGCATTTTCATACAGTCGGCTTTTTTTAAATTATTGAGTTTATTTACTCGCTATTTTTACAGCATAATAATCTTGAGTGCCATCGGCTTTTATTCCTTCTACTAAAACTGCACCTTTTTTACCTTCAAATGCAGTTTTTACATCGTTTACAGTTGCCACTGCTTTTTTGTCAATAGTTGTAATTACAAAACCAATTGGAACTCCTGCAGCTCTTAAAATACTTTTAGACCCAAAGTTTTTTACTTTAATGCCACTGGCAATTTTTAATTTCAATCTCTCATCGCGGGAAAGCGTTTCAAAATCGGTATCTAAAGCTTTGTTTACTTCCGTTTTCTCCGCAATTTTTAAAGTAGTTTTTCCGTCTAAGCCTTTTAATTTTACATCAAAAAACTTTTCTTTTCCTTCTCTTATTACTTTTACTTTTACAATATCGCCAGGGTTTTTCTTGCCAATCATTTCTTGTAATTCAGGAGTAGTTTTGGTATCTACGCCATCGGCCGAAACAATTACATCATCCGATTTTAAACCTGCTTCTTCAGCCGCGCTGTTTTCTTTTACATTTCTTACATAAACTCCTTTTACTTCTTTCAATCCTAATTTATCAGCTAGTTCACCATCTACATCCGAAATTTCAACGCCTAAAACTCCACGTTGAACAGTTCCATATTTTTGTAAATCATTGATTACTTTTTGCATTAAATTACTTGGAATAGCAAAAGCATAACCTGCATATTGACCAGTTTCACTGGCAATGGCAGTATTTATTCCTACCAATTTACCATCTTGATTCACCAAAGCTCCACCACTATTTCCTGGATTTACTGCCGCATCTGTTTGAATAAATGATTCAATAGGATATTGTTGTCCATTGCCTCTGTTTATATTCAAGTTTCTACCTTTAGCACTGATAATTCCAGCGGTAACAGTTGAGGTTAAATTAAACGGATTTCCAACGGCTAAAACCCATTGACCAACTTTTACTTCATCGCTATTTCCAATAACCGCAAAAGGTAAATTACTTTCCGAAATTCTTAACAAGGCTAAATCAGTATTTACATCTTTTCCTAATAATTCAGCATCATATTCACGCTTATCATTTAAAATTACTTTTATTTTAGTGGCACCATCTATTACATGGTTATTGGTAACTATTAGTCCATTTTCAGAAATAATTACACCGCTACCACTTCCAGTTCTTGGTCCTTGTTGTGGCATGCTGAAACCTCTTCCTCCAAAAAAATCAAATGGATTTATTTCTTGTGGTTGGTCATTACGTGTTTGAGGTTGATCAACCACTGTTAAAATATGAACTACAGTAGGTGTTACTAATTCGGCTACTGCCACAAAATCAGGTCTGTCGGCTGAGGCTGACAAACTTGCATACCTTGCTAAGTAATTTTGAGTAAATTCTGTGGCGTTTCGTTTACTTCCAAATAACTTGCTTAACCCAATTGCAGACAAACCTCCAAGGCATGCTACTGCGAAAATTAATGTGTACTTTTTCATGTGTTTTTTTCTTTCAATTTATATTTTAGTAAAATTTCTATTATTCAAATATTATTCCATTTTTTAGAACATAAACGAAATGTTTTGTTAAATATTTGAAAATTAATTCTAAAAAAATGCTTAAAAATGATGTCACAAAAAAGCCCCGAAATTTCGAGGCTTTTTTGTGTAAAAAATATTTGGTAATTACTGAGATAAATGTCTGATAAGAAAATTTCAAGTTCGAGGCTTGTGATGCTAGAAAATATGGGAGTTTAGTTTTCCTAAATGACCATTTTTATAGCGAGCATAACGATGAAATTGTAGTTTTCTTGCAGAC
>CANGPW010000058.1 GCA_947456185.1 Bacteroidota bacterium
ATCATCTTCTATTTTACCAAACATTGATTTTACACCAACTTGTCCTGCATCTATTTGTTTTAAACAAGCATTTAAAAAGCCTATTCCGATTAAAACTATTCCAACTATTTTTAGTGGACCGCTAAATTTTGCATTGATATTATTTGCATTGAATACAAATGTAGCAATTCCTAAAAGTATGAAACCAAGTACTATTAAAATCATAATTTATTTTTATTTATTGATTCAAGATTACACTATTTTATTTGAAAATAGGCTTATATTTTTCGTAAAATATTACTCGGTAACTGAACTACTAATGAAAACCCCGTATTTTCAATTTTCACAAGTACTTTTTTGGTCGATTTGTATTCTATTAATTCACCAATTTGATCTTGTAATGGACCCGCAATAATTTTTACACTTTCTCCTTTTTCAAATGTTTCTGTTATTCCTTCAATGTCTTCATAATTGGCAACCATGAGTTTTATTAACTCAATTTGCGAATCACGTAATATAACTGGTTGCCCTTGGAAATTTATAAATTTTACAACGCCCAAAGTGTTTAATATTTCATAATAAAAACTCATGGAAGTATAAATAAAAATATAGGAGCTAAACAATGGAGTATCAATTGTTTTTTTTCGATCACTCCACTGAACTATCTTTCTTTGTAAAGGTAAAAAGGTAGTAAACTCTCTTTTTATAAGCGCTGCATTTACTTTCTTTTCAGCCCTTGGAGCTGTGTAAAGTAAATACCATTTATATTCTTTGTTTTCTAAATGCACGTATTTATATTTCCTTTATTTTCTTAAAATATATTTAGTAAAAATACTAAATATGTTCTTTCAATATTTTATTCAACCATTTCAATAACATAAACATAATGATGGCGGAGATTCCCAAAAGTATAAAATTCACTAAAAAGAAATTGGCTTTATTTTCATATCCATCCCATAAAGTGGCTAAAATTCCTGAAAGTTTATTGCCTATGGAAGTTGATAAAAACCAACCGCCCATCATCAATGCTGTTAATCGTTTTGGACTTAATTTCGACACCAAAGATAACCCCATTGGGCTTAAAAACAATTCACCAACTGTTACTACTCCATAACAACCAATTAACCATAATGGGGAAGCTTTTTCTGCTCCATTATCGCAATAATAAACAGCTGCTACCATTACTAAAGTGCTTACTGACGAAATCAATAATCCAAAAGCAATTTTAGATGCGGTGCTTGGTTCTACATTTTTTCTTTTCAATAATCCAAAAAACAACACCACCAATGGAGTTAATATAATTACCCAAAGTGGATTGATGGATTGGAATAACTCAGTATTGAATAAAGAAATTTCGGCATGATCTGCTGGCATAAGTTTGGTTTGAAGATTTCGGAAATAAACAGGTTTATCCCACACTTTTTTAGCTTTACCATTTTCTTTTATCAATGAAAACTTTTCAGTAAAAGCTTCCACTGAATCAACTTGATTGGTAACTTTTTCAACTTGGTAAAGTGATTCAGCAACTGGTTTTACCAAAGCAGGAGTTTCTCTGTCGGTATAATATTGTGCCCAGGTAGTTAAGGCCGTTCCATTTTGTTTGAATACAGCCCAAAACATCACAGAAACCAACATGATAGTAAGTAATGCAGCTAAAGGTTTTTTATCGGCAATACTGGCTTTTACATACAAACCAACATAAAAAATAATAATAGGAATGGTTGCAAAAATAAATGCATCTGTGCTGTCACTTCCAAATATATTTCCTGGAAAATTCCAAGCTGCCAAACCAACTACAATAGCTGGCAAAAACACAGTGGTAAATATTTTAGAAAGTGGCATGTCTTCCTTTTGAGCTGGCTTTAACACATCGGCATGTTTATAATGTTTTAAACCAATAAAATAGACCAATAAGCCCACAAACATTCCAATACCTGCAGTTCCAAAAGCATAACTCCAACCATATTTATTGCGCATAAATGCGGCTATAAAAGTACAGCTAGCAGCGCCAATATTTATTCCAGAATAAAAAATGTTATAACCTGCATCTTTCAAATGTTTGTAGTTATTGTCATTGTATAAATTACCCAAAAGAGTAGAAATATTTGGTTTGAAAAATCCATTACCCAATACAATTAAGAATAGAGAAATATAAAAATACTGTGTTCCGGGAATGGCTAATCCTAAGTAACCCAAACCCAATAAAATCCCACCAATGAAAATAGATTTGCTGTAACCTAAAATTCTATCGGCTAATAAGCCGCCTAAAAAAGGAGTCAAAAATACAAATGCAATGAAAGTTCCATAAATATCGGCAGCATCTTTTCTGTCCATTCCAAGTCCGCCTTTTTCCATTGAACTTGTTAAATATAATTGGAAAATTCCAATCATTAAATAGTAGCCAAAGCGTTCCCACATTTCGGTAAAGAACAAGAATGGTAAGCCTAAAGGGTGTTTTTTATTCATATAGATTATTGGAAAATTTTTCAAAAAATAAGTCTTACAAAAAAATTTGTAAGACTTATTCATTCATTAAATTAATTATTTAAAAATTTGTTTACTTATGAAATACCATGCATCATGGTTAATAATTTTTTACTTAAAAAGAATAAAATTACTGCTGCAATTCCTGCCATAAATACAAATAACATAAAGAAACTATACAAGCTATTTATTTTATAACCTATAAATGATTTTTCTTTAATTACTGAATTTGTAAAAATATTTTTCACTACTTCTGCTTTTAATGTTTTATCTTTTATTGATTCTAAATTTATTAAATCAATACTTATAAAGTCAGCTCCGTTAATGGTTTCTTTTTTATCTAATTTTTCACAAACAACTATACTCTTCATGGTTTGTTCATTTTGAACAGCAGCCACTGAAAGCATGGTTTCAGGATAATATGAACTTAAAGTTCCTGCAAATTTATTAGCAGAAGCAGTTGATAAAAACCAAACTCCCATTAATAAAGAAGCAAATTTTACTGGCGCTAATTTATTTACCATTGATAAACCAATTGGCGAAAGACATAATTCACCAAAAGTATGGATTAAATAAAGACTCAATAGCCACATCATATTTACTTTTGCCGAAGGCTCAATTCCTTTTACACCAATGGCAATTACAGCATAACCAGCTGCTAACAACAATAAACCAATTGATTGTTTATAAGGAGAAGCAGGCTCCATTCCTTTATTTCCTAAAGCTGTCCATAATATAGAGAAAATGGGTGCAAAAATTACAATTGCAATTGCATTAACAGATTGAAAAGCACTTGCAGGAATTGATTGAATATTCATTCCTTCAGGAGCAATTCCGCTAATTAAATATACCAATGAACCAATTGCAGCAGCAATTATTACAAGAATTAATTCTCTTACACCTTTTTGTTCGTTCATCATTTTGGTAAATACTTTAAATCCTAAAAATCCAAGTAAGAAAATAATAACTGAATAAATAATGGTTAGTGTGCTTTTTGAAAGCATTAAACCAACTTCTCTATTGGTTTGTTCATCGGCAAAAAAAGTAAGTGAAGCACCAGCTTGTTCAAAAGCTGCCCAGAAAAATATGACGAAAAATGCTACAATATAAATAACCCAAATGCGTTCTTTTTCAACTTTAGTTAAACTTTTATCTGAAATAATAAAACCAGGAGCAGCTATTGAAAGTGAGAATATAAATGAACCAATTACACCTTGACCTAAAATATAAAACAATGCGAATAAACCTATTTCAATTCCTAACCATGTTAGCACTTGTTTTTGTGTAAAATCAGATTTCACTTCTTCAGCACTAACTGTAACGTCAATATCTCTGCTTACGTTTGGTTTGTCGCCAATTGCTTTTCCTTCTGGACTAACTAAGTAGTGGCTTTTTAACCAAACAAATATTAAAGTACTTACCATCATTCCAATTGATGCAGCTAAAAAGCCCCATTTAAAATCAGCAGGATCACCCGTATTTCCTAATCCACCGCAGATTAATGGTGATAAAAATGCGCCTAAATTAATACCCATATAAAAAATAGTAAATGCAGAGTCAATTCTTTTATCGCCTTTAACATATAATTGACCAACCATTGTTGAAATATTTGGTTTAAAAAAGCCATTTCCAAAAATTAACATCCCTAATCCACCAACCATTAATACAGTTGCAAATTCTACTTGAGTGTAAAATGAGCCACTTAAAAACATACAGAATTGTCCAATGGCCATCATGATTCCACCAATCACAATTGATTTTCTATTTCCCCAATATCTATCTGCCATATAACCTCCCAAAAGTGGAGTTAAATATACCAGGCCTGTATAACTTCCGTATATATCAGAGCTAAGGGCTTTATCGAATAAAAGTGCTTTAGTTAAAAATAAAATAAATATGGCTCTCATTCCATAGTAACTGAAACGCTCAAACATTTCTGTAATAAATAGCAAATACAATCCTTTTGGATGTCCGGTAGATGAATTACTCATAGTTTTATAATTGATTTTTTTAGTTTTTATATGCTTGCAATATATAAATGCATTGATAAAATCCAATTTTTTGTGAAAACAATTTACTAAAATTGTAGCCAATGAAGAAATTGATTATATTTATAAGCCTAATCGCAGTATTGAGTGGCTTATCATCATGCAATGTTTTAAAAGATATTGCTAAGCAACAAGGAGTAAATATTCCTTCAAGCATTACCACCAATAATCCTTTGTCAAATGAGGAGGCAATTAAAGGATTGAAAAATGCGTTAAATATAGGAATTGATAGTGCTGTTTTTTCATTAAGTAAAGTAAATGGTTATTTTGGAAATGAATTAGTAAAATTAGCATTACCACCAGAAGCTCAAACAGTAATTAATAACATTTCAAAAATTCCTGGTGGACAAAAATTATTGAATGATGCAATTTTGGCTATCAATAAAGCTGCAGAAGATGCAGCTCCACAGGCTAAAACAATATTTGTTAATGCCATTACCAATATGAGTATTCAAGATGGTTTCAATATATTAAAAGGACAACCCAATGCAGCAACTACATTTTTAAAAAATGGAACTTATACCCAATTAACGAATGCATTTTCCCCTAAAATAAAAACTTCTTTGAGTAAACCATTAGTGAAGGGTTATTCGGCAGAAAAGGCCTATCAAACTTTAATAGATGGATATAATTTAGCATCATTAAATGGCATGTTATTTCCTATTGTAAAGCAAAATTCATTGGCTACCTATACCACTCAAAAGGCTTTAGATGGATTGTTTTTAAAATTGGAACAAGAAGAAAAAATGATTCGTCAAGATCCAATGCATCAAGTTACAGATATTTTGAAAAGAGTATTTGGTACTAAATAATAGTTAATTATTTAATAGTAGGAATATATTCATAAACAACTTGAAAAACTGTTTTAGATAATTCAGCAGAAATTTGACCAATTAACAAATCATCTTTTTGAGGAGTTGGATCACAAATTGAATATTTTCTACCATTAAATTCTATTGGTTTACCCTCAGGTTTTTCAAATTGTACCGCAATAGTTATATGCGTAGGATATAAAACTGCTATCATTGGTAAATTATAAATTTCCTTCACTAAATAAAAAAACAATGATGCCCTGTCATCGCAATCACTGTGTTCAAATAATAAAGTTTGCTCTGGAGACATGCGTTTTTCTTTACCAAAATTATCTTGGTCGTTTTCATATAAAAATGCATAACGAGTAAAATGCATTAAATAATCAATTCCTTCTTTTTGTGATAAATTTTGAATATTTGTTTTCAAAAAAGGAATCAATGAACTGTAAGTTTCTTTACTTAAAGGAATATTGAAATATGATTCAAAATCAACAACAGGATAATTTTTAAAAATCTGTTGGACTTGGTCGTTTAATTTAACTTTGAAATGGTAGGTTTTTTCTTTGTATTTAAAACTTAAATCCTTTTCACTGTATGTATTTGGAGTAAAGTTAGGCATTTGAGTTACTTTGTATGAAAAAGGTTTTTGCGCCTCTGCAATTAAAATATTTACTGCATGAAGTTTTTCATTTTCAAAATTTATCACTTTAAAATCATGATAGTTTAGACAAATATATTGCTTGTTATTAAGCATGAAATATGGAATATCATATACATTTTCATCGCTTCTAATATACAACAAAGGCTTTCCTTTATCAAAAACAAGTTTTGTATCGTAACCTGATTTCGACATAAAAAACCACTTATAAAAAGTATAAGCATTATAGTTATCTTTTTTAGGGCAAATTTGATTGGCAGTTTTACGTATTAATTGATAAAAAATCCAATCATTTAAATTCAATTTAGTTTTGTATGCTAATAAATTAACAACAATTTTATTTGATTCAATATCATTTATTTGACTATATAAAACAGTACTATTTTCTTCATTAATTTTTGTTTTATTATCTATTTTTTTTATAAAATTGTTAGTAATGTAAACTGTATCGCCATAAAATTCTACACACAAATTTCCCTTATTTTCTTGCGAGAAAATAACCTTTGGTAGAATGGTAACACAAAGGAAAATGAATGATATGTAATAATATTTTTTCAATGCTGATTATCAGTTCACCACAAATATAAGAATTAATTAACAATTCCATAACATTTGATACTAATTTTTTACAGTTTTTTATAATTATCTATTTTTTACAGTAAAATATACTTAGATAATAAATATAAAAATTTCAATTTCAATTGGTAATGAAACAAATGTTAAATGATATATAAAATACAAACAATAATCAAATTCTAAAATACTATATTCGCATTGAATGGAAAACATACGTAACTTTTGTATTATAGCTCATATAGATCACGGAAAGAGCACATTAGCAGATAGACTTTTAGAATATACACAAACTACAAGTAAAAGAGAAATGCAAGCCCAACTGCTTGATAACATGGATTTGGAGCGCGAAAGAGGAATTACTATAAAAAGTCATGCTATTCAAATGAAGTATGAACTAAATGGTCAAAAATATATTTTAAATTTAATTGATACTCCCGGACACGTAGATTTTAGTTATGAAGTTTCTCGTTCTATTGCTGCTTGCGATGGTGCATTATTAATTGTTGATTCTAGTCAAGGTATACAAGCGCAAACTATTTCAAATTTATATTTAGCCATTGACCAAGGTTTAGAAATTATTCCTATTTTAAATAAAATAGATTTACCAAGCTCCATGCCTGAAGAAGTTAGCGACCAAATTATTGATTTAATTGGTTGCGATTATAACGATATTTTAAGAGCAAGTGGTAAAACCGGACAAGGTGTTTTAGAAATTTTAAAAGCTGTAGTTGATAGAGTTCCGCCACCAAAAGGAAATGTTGCGGCTCCATTAAAAGCATTAATTTTTGATTCTGTATTTAATTCATTTCGTGGAATTATAGCGTATTTTAGAATAATAGATGGTGTTATAAAGAAGGGCGATAAAGTTAAATTTATGGCTACTGGTAAAGAATATTTTGCTGACGAAGTGGGCGTTTTAGGTCTTGAAATGGAACCTAGAAGTGAAGTAAAAGCTGGAGATGTTGGTTATATTATTTCAGGGATAAAAGAAGCTAGAGAAGTAAAAGTAGGTGATACTTTAACTACTGTAGTTAATCCAACTGCCGAAATTATCAATGGTTTTGAAGATGTAAAACCCATGGTTTTTGCTGGAATATATCCGGTAGACACAGATGATTTTGAAGAATTACGTGAAAGCATGTACAAGCTACAATTAAACGATGCTTCATTGACTTTTGAACCAGAAAGTTCAGCTGCTTTAGGATTTGGTTTTCGTTGTGGATTCCTTGGAATGCTGCACATGGAAATTATTCAAGAACGATTGGAGCGTGAATTTAAAATGACAGTTATTACAACTGTTCCAAACGTAAGTTACCACGCTTATACCAAAAAAATGGATTTAATTGTAGTCAATAATCCAAGTGATTTACCAGATCCAAACCATATAGAATATATTGAAGAACCATTTATAGCCGCCACTATCATTAGCAGTGCTGAATTTGTTGGACCAATTATGGGATTGTGTTTAGGAAAACGTGGCATGTTAAAAAGCCAGGTTTATTTAACTATGGATAGAGTTGAAATGAAATTTGACATGCCATTAGCCGAAGTAGTTTTTGACTTTTTTGATAAATTGAAAACCATTTCTAAAGGTTATGCTTCCTTCGATTATCATCCAATCGGTTACGTTCAAAGCGATTTAGTGAAACTAGATATTTTATTAGCTAAAGACAATGTGGATGCGCTTTCGGCAATTATTCATAGAGACAGAGCATATGATTGGGGTAAAAAAATATGTGAAAAATTAAAAGAATTAATCCCACGCCATCAATTTGAAATACCTGTTCAAGCTAGTATTGGCGCTAAAGTTATTGCTCGTGAAACTATTAAAGCATTGCGAAAAGATGTAACTGCAAAATGTTATGGTGGTGATATTTCTCGTAAACGAAAATTATTAGAAAAACAAAAAGAAGGTAAAAAACGCATGCGTCAGGTAGGAAACGTAGAAATTCCTCAATCGGCATTCATGGCAGTTTTGAAAATTGACTAGTAATTTGTTGATAGTTGTCTGTTGATGGATGTTAGACGATGGATGATAACTTATATATTTAATTACCTTTTACAAACAACTATCAACTGACAACTAAAAATGGTAAAAACAAATTTTATAGATTGGGGCTTAATTGATTACCAAGAAGCTTGGGATCAACAAGAAGCAATTTTAAAACAAAAAGTTGATACCAAATTAGCTGAACGCGAATTAACTTTAGAAGCAAAATCAGTACTAAGTAATGAACTTATATTTTGTCAGCATCCTCATGTTTATACATTAGGAAAAAGCGGCTCCTTAGATAATTTACTGCTCAATGAAGAAGATTTAAACAAAGCTGAAGCCACCTTTTACAAAATAAATCGTGGTGGCGATATTACCTATCATGGACCCGGACAACTTGTGGCCTACCCTATTTTAGATTTAGAACAATTTTTTACAGACATTCATAAATACCTTCGGTTTTTGGAAGAAGCCGTGATTAACACCATTGCTCATTATGGAATAAAAGGTGAAAGATATGAAGGTTTTACCGGAGTTTGGATTGATGCTGACAAAGCATCAGCGCGAAAAATTTGTGCCATGGGAGTTCGTTGTAGTCGTTGGATTACTATGCACGGATTGGCTTTAAATGTAAATAGCAATTTAGCATATTTTAAAAATATAGTCCCTTGTGGAATTGACGATAAAGATGTAACTAGCATAGCCCGTGAAATTGGCCATGATGTTGATTTTAAAGAGGTAAGCAACATTTTAAAAAATGAAATTGCTAAGCAATTTGAAATGATCATTGAATAAATGATAATATTATCAATACTATTTAAAAATAGATATTTAAATAGATAATAAGCAAACTTCAAATAAACATTGTTTGCTAAGTATCATTTTAATATGTAACAGCATTCTATTATAAGAAATCATTAAAATATTGATTTATTTTTTTAAATAAATGAACTCTGTCTTTTCCCATTACATTATGTTCATGAGTTGGATAAACTGCATAATCTATTAATATACCATCGTCAACACATTGTTTAGCATAATTTAAAGTATGGTTCCAAAGAACAGTATTATCGTTTGTTCCATGAATTAATAGTAATTTCCCTTTTAAGTTTTTTGCATAATTTAACAAATTGTTTTCTTGATAACCTTCAGGGTTTTCTTGAGGAGTGTCCATATATCTTTCGGTATACATAATTTCGTACATACTCCAATCAATTACAGCGCCACCAGCTACTCCAACTTTAAAAACATCGGGTGTGCGAGTTAACAAACTAGTGGTCATAAATCCACCAAAACTCCAACCATAAACCCCCAATCTTGTAGAATCAACAAACTTTTGCTGTTTTAAAAAACTAACTCCTGCCAATTGATCTTCCATTTCATATTTACCCAAGTGACGGTGTGTAACATTTTCAAAATCAAATCCACGATTCAATGAACCTCTGTTATCTAAAGTAAAAATTACATAACCTTGCTGTGCAAAAGAAAGCATCCAAAGTTCTGCTTGTCCTAACCAACTATTAGTAACCATTTGTGCATGTGGACCACCATATACATAAACGATTACTGGATATTTTTTTGTTTCATCAAAATTAGCAGGTTTAATCATTCTATAGTTTAAATCAGTAATTCCATTAGGCGATTTTATTTTTCCTAAACTAATTTCTGTAGGTAAATAATTAACAATTGGGTTTACTGCATTTACCAAAGAACCATAAATTCTCCCTTTATTATCGTTCAATATAATTTGACGAGGTGTACTAAAATTACTGAAATTATCAATGATAAAAACACCATCTTCACTCACCATGGAATTATGAATTCCTTCCATTTTATTATGCTGTGTAATTTTAGCATTTTTCATTTCTACTGAATACAAATATTTATTCATTCCATCGGCAGAAAATGCGTTAAAATACAAGTTTGCCCCTGTTGCGTCAAAACCTACTATTTCACTAATATGTTGCTTGATATTAGTCAATTGTTTTAATAATCTACCTCCTCTTTCATATAAATATAAATTATTAAATCCATTGCGTTCGCTCATCCATACAAATTGTTTTTCATTGTTTTTAACAAACAAAACTGGCTTTTCTGGCTCCACATATTTTGTATTTGTTTCAGTAAATAAAGTTTTAATAAATTTACCTGTAATGCCATCATATAAATTCAATTTCATTTCATTTTGCGCCCTGTTCACTACTGCTATGTATAAATATTCTTCATTGGGACTCCAAGCAATATTTGTTAAATATTGTTCGGCAGGTTCACCTGTTTCAACTTCAATATTTCTTTTCTTTACAAAATCATAAATATTCACTTTTACTTCATGGCTTTTAGCACCTGACATAGGATATTTAATATTTTCTATTTTAGATGGTTTGCTATCAAACTTCATTAAACCGTATTCTGTTACCATACTTTCATTCATTGAATAATAAGCTAATCTATTTCCTTTTGAACTCCAAAAAGTGCCTTTAACTATTCCAAATTCATTTCTATGAACAGCTTTTCCATTCACTATTCTTATTCCATTATTATTTGCAATAATCATATCCGTTTGAATAATGCCATCTTTTTTACCTTTTTTCTGATATTCTAATAGTGTAAAAATAGATGAAGCGTCACTCACAAACAATTGATCACTTACAGTATAAGCTAATCTTTTTGATGTTTTCTCATAATCTAAATTTTCAGCATTTCCACTCGCTTTTGCTATAATATTGGTTTTTTTAGTGGTAAAATCGTATATAAATACGGAGTTATTATATGTATATGTTATTGAATTATTGTCGCTCCAAGAAAAAAAAGGAAAACGTTCAAACTTAGTATCCTCGGGCATTACGCCATAAAATGAATTGTATAAATCTTCCACTTTTAAAATGGTATCGCGATTCAAATTAGGAGTATTAATATAAATCAAAACTTCTTTACCATTATGCTTACCAACATAGCTCATTGTTTTGTTATCGGGTTTCCACATTAGCTGACTTAAACGCTCAGGGGCAAGCGTGGTTCTACCTTTTAAAATAGCATCATCAATGGATAAAATTTGATTTTGAGCTTGCGTAAATCCTACACAAAAAATGGTAATCATTAAAAATATTTTTTTCATAGTAATTTTTTATTTTCGGTCTGCGATAATACCAAATACATTTACATTTTGAAAACCTTTTATCAATAATAAACTGTTTACTTAGAACATTCATTTAAATGTAATTGAACTATGATTTTTACAAAAAACCAATATATGACAAAACTTCCAATTAAATATAAGGCATAAAACCTAAATTGCATCCTTAATTTTTTGAAAAATAAATGTCAAACAAACCATTAATACTAATAACAAACGATGATGGAATAACTGCACCTGGAATTAAAGCTTTGGTTAATTCGGTGAAAGATTTAGGCGAAATTATAGTGGTGGCACCCGATGCACCTCAAAGTGCAATGGGACATGCTATAACAATTAGTAAACCATTGAGATTATCACAAACAGATTTGTATGGCGAAATAAAATCGTTTCAATGCAGTGGAACTCCTGCCGATTGTGTGAAATTAGGCGTTGATAAAGTGATGCACCGCAAACCCGATTTATTACTTTCAGGAATCAATCACGGAAGTAATTCATCAATAAATGTTTTATACAGCGGAACAATGAGTGCTGCAATGGAAGGTTGCATTGAAGGAATTCCTTCAGCTGGATTTAGTTTATGTGATTTTTCATATGAAGCAGATTTTACATTAGCGGCCGAAATAGCAAGAAAAATTACTATCAATATTTTAAAAGAAAAGTTACCAAAAGGTGTTTTACTAAATGTAAATATTCCTAAAATACCCAAAGAATTATTGCAAGGAATAAAAATTTGTAGACAAGCAAATGCAAAATGGGAGGAAGAATTTGATGAAAGATTAGATCCAAATGGTAGAAAATATTATTGGCTTACGGGAAAATTTACAAACTTTGATTTAGGACAAGATACTGATGAATGGGCATTGGCAAACAATTATGCATCAGTAGTTCCTGTGCAATTTGATTTAACTGCACATGAAGCAATTACAGAAATAAACAAATGGAATTTTTAAAACAAATGACAAATAAAAACAAATTCGACCACCTTTTTATAGGATTAATTTTAGGATTATTGGCACCAACTATAGGAATTATCATATTTTTCTATTCCAAATTTAGTGAAAGTAATTTAAGTGAATTTTTAACCATATCTATTCAAGAAAAAATGCTTTCTCCATTATTAAGTTTATGCGCAGTAATAAACTTAGCTGTGTTTTATTTATTCATTCAATTTGATAAACTACAAACGGCAAAAGGAATTATTTTAGCAACATTCATCTATGGATTAGCCATTGTATTGTTAAAGTTTGGAATTGTAAGTTTGTAAAATATATTTGCAAATCTAAAAAGGGGAATTAGCTCATTTGGCTAGAGCGCTTGCATGGCATGCAAGAGGCGACCGGTTCGAATCCGGTATTCTCCACAAAAACGATACATTTGGCTAAATCGGCCAGACATAATTTATTTGGAAGGCGAACAGTTCTCCCGATTAATTGGGACGGTATTCTCCAAACCATTAAATAATGGGTTACGAGCAATCGTAACCTTTTTATTTTAGGGTCTTTAATTAGGTTTTGGATTTATGATAATTAAATCAGAACTATATTTTACAAACAATAATGATTGAGTAATAAAATTTATTACTGATTAATAATTAATTCTTTATTCGGATAAGTTAGCTTTTCAGTATAGTTTTTGTTGTTCCAATTAAATTGAACCAAATTAGTTTGATCATTGCTAAAATCATACAAAATTGAATTAATTATTTTAGTCACTTTAAATTCTTTATTTTTAAAATTTGATTCTAAATAAATCCAAACTACCTCATTTTCGGTTTCAAATCCTACAAAATTTAATTGAATAATTTTTCCATCTAGATATATCTGAAAGTGATTATTGATATAATTAAAAACCGCATCTTGAACAACTTTATTATCGGTTGATTTACTTAAATCAAATTTTATATTATTGGTTTTTAGCAAAGCACTTTCCAAATCATCAATGAATAATTTTGAACTTACAGATATCGTTTTTGATGCGTTATTTGCCTTTATCTCTGTTAAACTAAAATAATATTTATGTACTGGTGCAAATGAACAAATTTGCATACTAATAAACACCAATAAAAACATGGATTTAAATTTGTTTGAATACGTTTTATTATGCATGTTGACAAATATAGAAATAAAAAAAGTAAGTTATGTATCATTTATAAATTCAAACATTAAGTTCATTAATAAATGAAAAATGCCTTATAAAAAATATTAGTTATTCTATCACTTTTTTGAATACAATAAAAATATTAAACTATCAATGGAAATTTTAATTTAATTTGACAATATTTTACTTAAAAAATAAACATGCAAGATTTTTATATTTGGTTCACTACAGGAACTGAACACATAGCAGATTTAAAGGCCATTGACCACATTCTTTTTTTACTTGCACTTTGCTGTGTTTATAATGCTTTGCAATGGAAAAATATTTTAATAAACATTACTGCTTTTAGTATTGGCCACAGTTTTTCTTTGGCATTGAGCGTATTAAATTTTGTAAAAATGAGTAGTTATTTAGTAGAATTTTTAATTCCACTAACAATATTAATTACTTGTGTTTTAAATATTATAAATTCAAATAATGATAAAACTATTAACCATAAATTAGTATTTATATTTACGATTCTTTTTGGAATTATTCATGGCTTGGGATTTTCTACTTTGTTAAAAAATATGTTAGGTAAAGAAGATTCAATTATGTTTCCGTTATTTTCATTTAATTTAGGCATAGAAATTGGTCAATTATTTATAGTATCATTATCACTTTTACTATCTTTTGTATTTGTTTCCATTTTAAAAATTAATCAGGTAAAATATACAAATGGAATTTCACTTGTTATTTTCGCTATCGCTATATACATGGCTATAGAAAGACTTTAATTAATTTTGGTAAAGCTGAAGTGCTATTTTATTATTAATACATAAAAAAAGCATGCTGAATGAAATCAACATGCTTTGGCGTATAAGTATTATTGCAATTTAAGCTAAAATCCAGTTGAATTTATATTCTGTTTCAGGAATTTTAATTCTATCGGCAATGCGGGTCATTCTGTCGGGTAAAGCCATAATATAATCACGGGCTTTTTCCCCACTTTCTTTTAAATTACTCATGCTATCTATTTTCCAATCATCAATTAACGTTTTCATGATGTCTATATAATCATAAGATGTATAAACACCAATACGTTGAGCAGCATCACTAAAATTAGAAAATATTCCTGTCTCTTCTCCAAGCTGACGAAGACATTGCGAAGGCATCAAAATTTTATTACGCATCATGGTTTCAAAAGCCAACATCATTTCATTAGCATCAATATCAAATATTTTGGTAACAAATGTTTTGTATGCTTTGGCATGACGAGCTTCATCGGCAGCTATTAAACCACATAATTTTGAAAGAATATTGTTTCCTTCTTGCTTAGCAATAGTAGCCACCCTGCGATGAGAAACATTGGTAGCCATTTCTTGAAAACTAGTATAAACAAAGTTTTTATATGGATCACTGGCAGCGCCATTGTCAAAACCATCGGCTATTAGATATTGTGTAGAAGCTTCAAAATTACGCATGTCAATTCTACCAGATAAATATAAGTAACGGTTCAAAGCATCACCATGACGGTTTTCTTCTGCACTCCAACTGCGAAGCCATTTCATCCAACCATTGTTTTCATATTGATCTATTCCTTGTACACCCGCTAACCAAGTTTCATAAGTTGGCAAGGCTTCTTCGGTAATGGTATCTGCAACTAATACTGCTAAAAAATCGTAAGATAAATTTTGTGCTTGTTCTTGAATTGTTTTTAAGTCGGCTATAAAGGTTTTATCGGAAGTTAAGGGAAGTAATTCTGATGCTTGCCAATTTGTTTCTACAGGTTTTAAGTATTCATCGTTTATGTCTTCTACTGTTTTACCAATATGTAACATAACTTCCGATCTACTTGCGCTGAGTTTTTCTATCATTTTTTTAATTAAGTATGTTTGCGAATGTAATTTTAAAAATTGTTTTTTGCAATACAAGCATTATAATTAACCATTTGTTGTTTTTTTAAATTTGAAATATAAATAGTACAATTAAGTAGAATTTGCAAAATATACTGTGAAAAATCATCCAATAAACCAAATCTATTCAAAATCTAGCACTCAAAATTCAATATGATTTTAGTTTCTGTTTTCTTACTTCTTTATGAATTTTTCATCCTTCATCATTAATACTTTATACTTCATTCACGCTTTGCTTGAAAAAACTTTCCTTTACAAAATACAATATCAATCCAGAAATGATAATTCCCAAAGCACCTACAATGTATTGCCAATCGCTACTTAAAAACACAAACAACCAAACTAAAATTCCTAAAATAGCAGGTATTGGAAAAAAAGGCATTTTATAGGGTAAGCGTAATTTTTTAGATCGATAATGTAAAGCAATTAATCCAATAGATTGACTGATAAACTGAACTAAAATTCGCATGATGATAATGGCAGTAATAACATCTTTTAATTTAAACAAAAGACTAAAACAAAAAGCCAATCCACCTAATACCAATAAGGATACATGTGGAAAATGTTTGGTGGGATGTAATTTGGCAAATACTTTAAAAAAATTGCCGTCTTTAGCAGCAGCATATGGAACACGCGAGTACCCGAGCATTACTGCAAAAAGAGAGGTAATGGCTATAAATAAAATCAAACCTGTGGCAAACTGTGCAGTAGCATGTCCGTATAATTTTTCAAAAAATGTGCTGATAATAAACTCTGAATATTGGGCTTCTTGCCAAGGAATAACACCTAATATTCCAATTTGCATGCATAAATAAAGTATGGCAATTCCTGCAATGGAAATAAAAATGCTTTTAGGAATATTTTTTTGAGGATTGATAATTTCAGCACCTAAATGACATACATTATAATAACCCAAATAGGAATAAATACTTTTTACAGAAGCTTGCCCAAGGGCAACAAAAAAAAGGGGTTTTAAATCGAATGCACCAGTTGGAAAATCAAAAGCCATTTGTGCATCAAAATGTGTAAATGCAGATATAATTAACCATAAAATGGTGGAACCTACTACCACCCACATAATGACAGAAAGTTTTCCCAATGTTTTAATGTTTCGGTATAAAATCCATACCAACAAAAGTACCAATGAACCAGAAACTATTTTTTGTTCCAAGCCCGATAATGGCAATAAATAAGTGAGGTATTGAGCAAATCCAATAGCACCAGAAGCCACTACTAATGGGGCTTGAATACTGGTTTGCCATACAAACAAAAAGGAAAACATTCGTCCATATTTTTTTCCATATAATTTTTGCAAAAATACATAAGAACCACCAGCTTGAGGCCATTTAGCTCCTAATTCGGCCCAAACAAATGCGTCCATAAATGAGAGCAATGCACCTAATAACCAAGCCAAAATACATTGAGGACCTCCCATGGTATGAATAATAAATGGAATGGTAACAAAAGG